>NZ_JARVRU010000147.1:0-1596 GCF_030209535.1 Lysinibacillus sp. fls2-241-R2A-57 | reverse complement strand
CGTACGATGTTTTTATTTTTCTAAAGTGTTCAACTTGATTCTACTATTCGCCTATTTTATTTATTTTCAAATCTTCCGTTTTTACTAATGTTCTTATTCGGGGCAGCTATCGCGAAGAAAAAATGGCTTCATCGTTTTGAAGAATACCGAAAAGGTTTTTTCATTACTTGGCTAATGACATTAATAATTGGTGGAACATTGAGCTGGATACTACCTTTCCTTTTAGAAAATTCATCTGCTGCTCAAACAATACAATATATTAGCTCACCGCTCCTAACTATCTTTTATGCTATTAGCTTGATCTTCATTTATCACACGGTTAAAGGGAAGAAAGTTTTACAGTGGTTAGCGGTCCCTGGAAGAATGGCATTCACAAACTATATCGGGCAATCTATCATTTGTACATTTTTATTTGGGCCGTTTGCATTTGGTGTATACGGAAAACTACACTTAACGACAGCCATCATCATCGCCATTGTCATTTTTGTGCTACAAATGATTGTTAGTAAACTGTGGTTATCCAAATTCCGCTTCGGACCATTGGAATATGCTTGGAGATCTTTTACTTATTTAGGCATTAAGAAGGAATCAAAAAATGCTTAGGTTGCAATTTGGTGAAATTTCTCTTTGATTCATATAAAATTCTCGATAAAACGAACTAAAGGGCTGCCAGTTGACAGCCCCTTTACGTTTTTTTTCTAAGTTGTATCCTATTGATTTTCCAGCTTTTTATACCATCTATCCTTCTACGCCTTATCTGAATACAAAAGGAAATATACCCTAAAAAATTATAAGATGCTTGAAATACTTTTTCCATCAAACGCATTTCCCCATCCATTATTCTCTTCTATCGAGAATCTCTCAAAAGGATTGATATCAGGTAAGGGTACATTGCTTTTCACCATATGGTTGATTAGTATCTCTAGTTCATCTAAACTATTTTGTCCATATTCCACTATTCTACTGTATGCATGACTTATACCAATATCATAAATCGACGTCATTACAAAATCTATTTTTTTATCAATATTTTGGTATAATCGATGGAGGTATTTGAAGTTTTTTTCATCTAAATATTCAAAGTGATGCTCTTCATATGATTTAAATTCCAGTAAATTTTCTGGGATTATTTCAGCTACAATGCCGCCCCAATCATCTAGATACTTTATACTCGTAAATTCCCACAAATATTCTAAAACGATTCTCCACTCATTAACATTATAATTTAAAGCTATTAATGTATTCTCAAAACAGCTAATTCCGTATGAAACTCTACCATTCAATGATATTTTTTTAAAATAATTTATGTTCATCGCAAGACACCATCCTTTATTTACCACTCAAAATATCGCTAACTTTCTTTTAAATATATATGAATTTTCACAGACAGGCTTTGAAGTTCTGAAGCTTTTTAACAATATCACTTTGTTTTATCTAGATACAAAATTTCAGATAGTTTACTACCTTCAAAGGTATTTCCCCATCCATTATCCTCTTTAAGTATTAATAAGTACTCAACTTTCGCACCCTGAAAGATCGAAACATTGCTTGAAATAACTAGGCAGAGCTGCTAACCATTTGTTCATTTGACTTTTA
>NZ_JARVRU010000108.1:0-1617 GCF_030209535.1 Lysinibacillus sp. fls2-241-R2A-57 | reverse complement strand
GCCGATGGTAGTTGGGGGCTTCCCCCTGTGAGAGTAGGACGTCGCTAGGCACACAAAAGCCACTGAGAAATCAGTGGCTTTTTTCTGTGAAAATAAATAACGCATTATAGCCTTGAATATTCTTGGATAGGCATAAGTAATTTAAGAAAGCAGTGCCCTCATTATGAGGTAACTTCCTTTATATAAAACTTTTGGTCTTAACTAGCTAATTGTGAATCTTTTACGGTTCCTTGGTTTACAACTTGATGTAAATGTTCCGAAGCATTCGTAGCGATATGGCAACGAATGCTTTTTTTCTTGCCTCATTTAATTTATTTCAGCAAATATTTTTGTATCGTAAGTGCAACGTCAGCTACAGATATTTCTTGTAAGGTAAGTACAACGTCAGTTACAGAAGTCTCGTACCTCAATAGGTGGTGAGATGAATGCGGGTCTAAATTACTTTTCAGGGATGTCTAGCAACCGATATTTCGTTGTTAAAGCTCAATTTCGACATCTAGATCTGCTTAATTTGCCTCATTCATGATACGTGGATCTCCTTTGAGCGCCATGTACTCTTTCATTTGCCCACACTTTCTAAATTCCTAGGCGAGTCGCATGTACAAAAAGCCTACCCTGATTTCCGCAATAGTGATTACTGTCGTACCTTTTTTATACTAGGAATCGTTGTTTGTAGTTTCAGTTGCCCCCTAGTAATTTGGTAATAAGAAATTTATACGTACTTCAATGTCTTTTTATGAAATGATATACTAACTAAAATTTATAGATTTTGATACCTCTACATTCCTATTGAAAAACTGCCTTAGAAGACTGCTGGCGAAACGATTAGAAACAAGCGACGGTTAGAATTATCGAACAGACGGATAGAAGAGCCGAAACGACGGATAAAACCATTGAATCGACCGATTAAAACATCAAATCGACGGATAGAACGTTTTGGGAAGCTTCACATTGTGCTCACCTCACCTCAACATTTAATATAGAATGATAAATTATAGCTTAAAGTAAAAGTGGGACGAGCATTACTAGCGAATTTTAAGTTGAAAAATTAACACAAATCGTGGTCTGTTAATGGGGGAATTAAAATGAGGCGTAACATCTTTTCTGCTATATCTATCTTGTCCTTCATGATTATATTTTTTATGTTTGGCTATGATCCAACAAAATGGTATGGTAGTTTTTTTAATTTCCTTTACGATATAAGTATATTTACACCATTTGCATTAGGGGGAATGGGGATAATTAGCGCAAGTTTTGGCATTAAAGGCGATATCCGTTTGGTTCTTATTGTACTCAATGCTTTTTTATTGTGCCTTTTCCTAGGTGCCTATTTAACTTCTTTCAGCGGATCTCTAAACATCCGCTGAAAAGAAGAACTCAGGCTAAGAACTTCAAACGCCTGAGTGACCAACATCGTGTTGTTGCTGTCGCTTCGCTTTCACACAAAAAAACACCTGTTGCTGTCGCTACGCTTTCGCACAAAAAACACCTGTTGCTGTCGCTACGCTTTCGCACAAAAAAACACCTGTTGTTGTCGCTTCGCTTTCACACAAAAAAACACCTGTTGCTGTCGCTACGCTTTCGCACAAAAAACATTTGTTGCTGTCGCTACGCTTT
>NZ_JARVRU010000139.1:0-1661 GCF_030209535.1 Lysinibacillus sp. fls2-241-R2A-57 | reverse complement strand
GCGGATAGATGGTGTGAAAGTGCATGCGCTTACCCGGGGAGGTCTGATGGAAACGTGAAGTACCCTTCATAAACTACTTGGTGACAAGTAACTGAACCATCAGAAGTCAGCAGAGGTCATAGTACGATTGGGTCTAGAACTAATCGGAAGGACTGAACAACTAAGAGAGAATAGCCCTTGACATTCCATCTTGAATGAATGAACACGGAAAACAGAGAAACCTCACGCTTAGAAAGTAATGGTGAAGTCCATGAGGGTATTTGCGGAGGGTGTAGTTCAGGTGGGCATAAGAAGACAAGCTATTCACGGAAAGGAACGAAATGGTGATGTTGAATCAAATTCTAGCACGTCCGAATATGATACAAGCATTAAAGCGTGTGGAAGCGAATAAAGGAAGCCATGGAGTAGACATGATGCCCGTACAAACCTTACGTCAGCACATCCTCGAAAACTGGGAATCCATTAAAGCGCAAATTCTAGCGGGAACCTATGAACCGCAACCAGTACGTCGTGTCGAAATCCCGAAACCAGACGGCGGTGTACGTCTATTGGGAATCCCAACCGTGACAGACCGTTTGATTCAACAAGCCATATCGCAGATATTGTCAAAGGAATATGACAAAACCTTTTCGGACCACAGTTATGGATTCCGACCAAATCGGAGTGCTCATGATGCAGTTCGAAAAGCGAAGGGTTATATGAAGGAAGGATATCGTTGGGTAGTGGATATGGATTTAGAGAAGTTCTTTGATAAGGTCAATCATGACCGATTAATGGCAACATTAGCGAAAAGAATTCAAGATAAATCGTTACTGAAGCTTATCCGTAAATATCTCCAAGCCGGTGTCATGATAAATGGCGTAGTTTCAAGTACGGAAGAAGGTACTCCACAAGGTGGACCATTAAGCCCACTTCTTTCTAATATCGTGTTAGATGAGTTGGATAAAGAATTAGAAAAACGTGGTCATAAGTTCGTTCGTTACGCAGATGACTGTAATATTTATGTGAAAAGTAAACGTGCGGGAAAGCGTACAATAGCGAGCGTACAGCGATTTGTCGAAGAAAGACTACGACTGAAAGTGAATGAGTCCAAATCAGCGGTAGACCGACCATGGAAACGAAAATTCTTGGGTTTTAGTTTTTCGCACCATAAAGAACCGAATGTTCGAATTGCGAAAACAAGCCTTCAACGAATGAAGAAGAAAATACGAGAAATTACCTCTAGAAAGATGCCATTTCCAATGGAATATCGTATCGAGAAATTAAACCAATATCTAATTGGATGGGGTGGATATTTTGCGCTCGCAGATACACCTTCAGTATTCAGTAAATTAGATAGTTGGATTAAAAGAAGGTTGCGAATGTGTCTTTGGAAGAATTGGAAGAAACCCCGAACCAGAGTCAGAAATCTCATTCGTTTAAAAGTTCCATACGGAAAAGCATACGAATGGGGAAATACCCGAAAAGGGTACTGGCGCATCTCAAAAAGCCCCATATTACACAGAACCCTCGGCAATTCCTACTGGGAAAGCCAAGGATTGAAAAGTCTGCAAGTTCGTTATGAAACTTTGCGTTATTCATCTTAATTGAACCGCCGTATACGGATCCGTACGTACGGTGGTGTGAGAGGTCGGGAGTTAATCACTCCCTCCTACTCGATT
>NZ_JARVRU010000115.1:0-1687 GCF_030209535.1 Lysinibacillus sp. fls2-241-R2A-57 | reverse complement strand
GAGGGCACTGAAAAACATCCAGTATTTATTGTTAAAAGAGTTTAACTTTTAAAAAAGACAACTTCTTGTTCATATCGAACAAAAAGTTGTCTTTTTCTATTATCCTTTACTATTTTTTTCTTTTAAAAGAGTGATGATTCGTTTCAAATTCACGGCGAAGATTGCTGTTGCACCTTGTATTTCCATACCAAATAGACCCGAAGCTACTGCCGTATCGTACCCGTGTCTATTCTTTAATTCACTATTTTTTGCTTCTATTTTATAACGAGTACGTGCGAGTTCCTTAAACTCTTCACTGTTTTGGAATGCCTCTTGTTCCTTATGTTCAGTAGATTTGATTGAAACTGAATACGTTTTACTTTTTGCCCCTTCTTTATAACAACCTTCGCGGAAAGGACATACTTTACATTGTTCGATATCAAAATAATAGGTATCTTTTTGATTTTTCCCTTGGTTTTTCTTTCCTGTCCGTGCTTTACGAATTGCCATGTGCCCAGCTTTACATACGTACATACTAGCATCTTTATTAAACTCAAATTCGTCTTCTTTTGTTCGTCCACCTTGTGTGATTTGTGGATTTAGTTTAGATATAAGTTGGAATTCTTCTTTTTTTGCATACTGGATATTGTCTTTTTCAGAATATGCTGTATCACCAATGACTGTATCAATTGCCATGCCGGTTTCTTTACTTTTTTCAACTAATTCCTGAAGGTATTTTCCATCACTCTTCTCGCCAGTGGTTACCACTGCAGCTGTAATTATTCGCTCATCACTCATCGCAATATGTGTTTTAAAACCAAAGAAAGAAGAATCCGCTGATTTATGTCCAACACGTGCATCTGGATCTGTTGAATAACTTAACTTCTCCTCATAATCCTGTACCACTTCTTTTAAGACATTTAGTTTTTCCTTTACAGCTGGAATCATCTCAATTTGAGGTTGAGACTCAACTACCGCAATGACTTGACGACAGTAATCCACTTCAACATTTATTTCGTTAGAATTTGTCTTTGGTGGGAAATTCTCTTTCATCGATTCATCAATTTGATAAACAGCTTTTCTTAGATTTTTTGATTTCTCTTGTAAATATTCTATAGGTGATTTTTGATTATAACGTGCTTTTGTATGGGTGGCATCCACGATTATTGCTTTATTTTTAATGACTTCTTTCTCTATAGCAATCTCTACAGTCTTGCCAATGAGCATATCTAATAAGCTCATATCTTGGAGACGAAGCTTACGGAATTTCGTTAGTGAACTTGGATTAATGACAGAGTCTTCTGGTGCCATATCTAAAAAATATTTAAACGACATATCATATTTAGAGCGTTCTACCACATCTACATCAGATAAATCGAATATTGATTTTAATAGTAAATATTTAAACATGCGAATAGGAGGCACTGCATTACGACCATTATCAAGACAATATTTATTTTTCAGTTCGTCCAAAATAAAAGAGAAATCAACAAGTTCATTTATTTGACGAAGCATATTATCTTTCGGTACAACAATGTCATAAATCGCTATAAATGGACTGAGATTAAGAGATTCTTGGTTTGAGATCATCGGGATATCACCTACATACTTTTAATATCATTATTATAAAGTAAAAAGGCAGTTGAAAGTTCGATTAAATCGAACTTTCAACTGCCTAATTTAAATAGTGGACTTTTTCAGTGCCCTC
>NZ_JARVRU010000125.1:0-1767 GCF_030209535.1 Lysinibacillus sp. fls2-241-R2A-57 | reverse complement strand
TTCCTCCCTCTATAAATGTTGGTATATCAACGGTTTGACCCGTTTTTAAGATAGTTAAAAAAATTTTTTTATCACGATTTTTACATAGTCTTTTCTTGTTCTTAAATAATTTGTCATTTAGTGAGTACGCTTCGCTAAAGCTAATTGGTTAAAATTAACTTTCAATTCCACTATGTGATGCACTATGGATCTCTGCGATGCTTATGATGACGTACCCTCCCATGTCTCTTGGCGTCCTTGCGCATACATTCCTTCGTTCGGTCTATTCATAAGGCAGAGGCTGGCGATGCTCCTATAGGGACTCGCAGTCGGATGGAATAAATAATGCCGGCTTCTCCGTGTCATCCTTTTGTTGTAGGTCGAGCTTTGATGTTGCTAGGCTGCCTTTTCGAGACAATTCAGGTCTTTCATCATATGGCTCACATCAAAATTCACTTTCTTCTTGCATAAAGTGTGTAAAATCTTCAGTAACTTTCCACAGAGCACGACAATCGATTGCTTCTTTCGAAGTGGATTGATAGAGCGTGTGGTGTAATATTCATGTAATTTCTTAAAAGCTTCGTTGTGACGAAGTAATGGCATCATGACTCGAAATAAAAGAGCCCGTAACTTCCTTCTTCCTCGCTTGGATATCCGTTTTTGTCCTTTGTGTTGCCCAGAAGAGTTTTCACGCAATGTGAGTCCCGCTAGTTTGATTAATTGGCGTGGATGTTCATATTGTGTGAGTGAACCGACTTCTGAAAGTAGCTCGACAATCGTTACGTCGCTGATGCCTGGGACGGAATTTAAGTACTCATAGTCTGTCATTTCTTTTGCTAGCTTACTTAGCTGTTCTGTTAAGGTATCTATTTGGCTTCGCATTAATTTGTACTGTGTGAGGAGTGTGGCAATTTCTATTCGTGCCATCACGAGTCCCTCTGTCAGTCCAATAGAGTGCTGTGCTACCCCAACTAATTGTTTCGCTTTTGGTAGTTGGGGCGATTTCATTCCTTTCACTTGGCGATACATAAACAATAACTCTTCTGGCGTCTTCCCTTGGATATCACTGGGTAGTGGCGTCATTTCAAGCGCTGCATAGGCCATTTTTCCGAAGTCTTTGAACACTGTCATAAATTCCGGAAAGAAACGATCAATCCAACGAATGATGCGATTTTGTAAGGCATTCAGATCTTCTTGGATTTTGGAGCGTAGCGTTGCACCATTTCGTAATTCAGCTTCTACGCCCTCTAGAATACGTGGATAACTGAAACGTCCATCACGCATTAATCGTGCAATGACAAGGGCATCCTTTTGATCATTCTTCGTTTGAAGATTGTCATCCAATTCCTTTGAACGATTGACATGATGAGGATTTACCATGACAAACGGAATCCCATGAAGGGTAAGGTATGCGGCTAAGTTCATCCAGTAGTGCCCAGTAGGTTCAAACCCTACGAGAATTTCGCTTTTTTCATGTGTAGCACGTAACGCGAGTACTTTTTCATAAAAAGCATCGAAACCTTCTCTTGATTGAGAGAAAGAAAATGATTTTTGAAGCACACGTCCTCGTTCGTCGATGGCACAAGCATAATGCTTTTTCTTGGCGATATCGATTCCGATGACTAAAGTGTTTTCAGTGACTTGATTAATTTTATAGTTCGTATTAGAATGCATAAATGGAGTCCTCCTGTGTGATGATGAGTCAATTTGCCGTTGACACTCATGCATCATACAAGAGGGCTTTTTATTTTTCAAGCCCCTGAAAATCTTTCTAACAGGAATGCTCCT
>NZ_JARVRU010000188.1:0-1772 GCF_030209535.1 Lysinibacillus sp. fls2-241-R2A-57 | reverse complement strand
TTGATACAGATAGGTAAGCTTTTGAAGTTATCGCCAGCTTTTCCCCCTGTTCACACCGTACGTGCGACTTTCATCGCATACGGCGTTCCAACTAATCCAATTTATTCTTTCTATATCTTAAGCAGACGAGTGCTTTTCTTCCATTATTAGATTATTTCATTGTTACATTTCAGTCGTAAATTATTTACTTTTACTATTTGCTTATTCGAAAGCTTTACAGCTTTTAAGAGCGTTTTAATTTTTGCCTGGTCTTTCAAATGTATAAGTTGATGTATAGCCTTATTCAAAATTATTAAGTTCGAATAACTATCATCTTTTGAAATGTTAAACGGATTAATATGATGACAATGCCAATCATTAATACCTAATTCTTCACCTAAAATGGCGCATTTGCCATACTGGGCAATGAACTTACTGATTCTGTTGTCGTTGTACTCAATAGATCTATTTGGAATGTAGTTTCTCATGATGTGAGAAAGAGTATTTTTATTGATAGCCCTTAGGCTATTATGAATTTTTGCTCTTCCTTCGACTGTAAAATTACAAATTATTTGTGAAAAACATAGTGTCTTTCCCCATCGTTGTGCATGGATAGGGACAAAAACCATGTTCTGTATCTTATACAGTTTAGCCTCGTATCCCTTGTACCTCTTCTGTAAAGTCTTAGTCATCTCATGGAACCTCGCCTCGGTTCTAATATTCTTTAATTGATTGTATAACGTCTTGCGTAGATGGAGATTTAACTCATTCAGATTAATTGTAATTTGAGTTGCAGCTGAGTAATAGTTTTGGATTCCCATCACAACGGTATTAAAATTCCAAACTGTCTGAATACAAGGCTTTCTCTTGATTACCCTTATGGCTTCTTTTATCTTTTGGAAAGCATTTGCTTTAGCCTTTTTCGACATATCAGACTTTGCTACATAACCAAATCTGGTCTTACCCTTTCTTATAGCTTTTATTGAAAAGCCTAGAAACTCTGATGAGTTTTTCTTTAAATTAACAACCTTTGATTTTTCTTCACTTAACTCCAAATGAAGCCTTATTCTCAAGAAGTCTTTCAGTGCGTAGTTCATTTTTATTGCGTTTGACCTAGTTCGGCACATTACTTTAAAATCGTCCGCATATCGGACGATGAAGCACTCTTTTAAAGCTGTTTTCTTTAAATGCTGATATTTACTGCCATTGGTGGAGTATGTATATCTGCTTTCAAACGTTTCCCATTGGTTACTAACCCACCAATCCAATTCATTTAATACAATGTTGGATAATAACGGTGACAGAATTCCTCCTTGCGGAGTACCTTTTGTAGGAATACCCTCTCCTTCAATCTCTGCTTTTAATAGCCTAGATATAATAGAAAGGAGTGATTTATCCCTTATGCCTAGAGACCACATTTGTTTTAAAAGCTTACTATGATTAACATTATCAAAGAAACCCTTAATATCTACATCAACACAATGATGAAGCCCAGTTTGATTGATAAGGAACTCAAGTCTAGCTTTCGCATGATGAGTGCTGCGATTCGGTCTAAACCCATAACTATGTTTATGGAATTTTGCTTCGCAAATTGGCTCTAAAATTTGAAGTATGCATTGTTGAAAGATTCTATCCCAAATCGTTGGTATCCCCAAAGGTCTAGTTTTATCCTTTCCTTTAGGAATAAGAACCCGTCTTACTGGCTGTGGTTCATACCATTTAAACATAGCTTGAACTCTTGCTATTACATCTTCCACAGTTAAATGCAAGATATCATTAATTGTTAATTTATC
>NZ_JARVRU010000093.1:0-1830 GCF_030209535.1 Lysinibacillus sp. fls2-241-R2A-57 | reverse complement strand
CGGAACCTCTGAGATGTTTTTGAAAAAAGTGTTCAACTTGATATTGCAATTTAGGGAAATATTTTTGTACACAAAAATTTAAAGATTTTATTGAAAAAAACAAAATTAATGGATTGAAGTTCAAGGAGGTAGGAATAGCTACGTAATCCAAACTATGTCGAGATTGATTGATCATTTTATGGATATAAATAAGGAGCATATTAATGGGAAATATAGAGTTTAGAAAGCCATATGATTTAAGTCAGATAATCTATGTTATTTCAAAGGATATTGAAAAAAACGGTTATAAAAATACTAACTTCAGTTTGTATACTAATGAAGATAAAGAAATGGCGAGTTCAGACCTAATATGTTATTTGGATCTCAATCCAACTATTACAGATGATGATGAGGAAGTATACCCGGATTTTATAATTAATGAATCATTGGAATTCTTTTATGACGGACAACAATTTGAAGATGTGTTAATGAATGTCTTACACCAGAAAAAACAAGCTTCAATTGATGATTTTATATTGGGATTAAATTATTATATGGAACACGATACGTTTATGGGTTTTTAGTCTACTGTATAACAACATTTTCAAAACGGCAGGACCTTGTCTTGAATCAATCTCATAAGGAACGAAGATAAATCATATTCACCATGTAGGAAAGGAAAGGAAAGAAAATGAATAAATTTGATGATACCCAGTTATATGTGTTACTAAATGAATCAAATTATGAGAAAATTAATACGTTTTTACAAAAATATGGTTTAGATAGTGTTGATAGAGATGGACGTACATTTTTGATGTCCGCAATCGTTGAAGGAAAGGAGGATGTTGTTAATTATCTTGTGAATATTGGATGTAATGTTAATACTAAAGATAAATCGGGCTTAACCGCACTGCATTTTGCAGTTATTTATGACAGATTTACTATTGTTAAGGTTCTTATAACTCATGGTGCTGAAATTGATGCAGTAGACAACGTAGGTAATACTCCCTTATGGAGAGCGATAATGGAAAATAGTAATGAAACATCAACAATAAGGTATCTATTAGAGAATGGAGCAGATCCTAGTAAGGCTAATAACCGTGGGATAGCACCGAAGGATTTGCTCGAATAGTGCGATCTACAACCGATGCTATATTATTTTCTTGATAATAATGTATTTTATTAAGATTCCAAAGCATAAGTAAAGAAGACGTATCAGCACTTTCTTTACATATGTAAGAACTACAGGATATAAAGGAAGGGAAAATCATTGTTATGAATGAAATAAAACTAGAGGTTGAGGGATATTATGAAGTTTTAAACTTGCATAAAGCTTTATTGGAGGCAAAATTCCATAAGAATCCAGATAATTTCTATGTTGCGGGTAGTCCTATTATTGCAAAAATCTGCAACAATATTGTAGATATGTTAACAGAATACGAAATTGAAGAAAAAGGTAAAGATACATGGAGTGAATGGCGGAAGATTGAAAATCATAATTTTTTTAAAAAAAGAGCATTAGAAAATGCTCAAAATGTTTCATGGGAGAAGTTAAGCTATGAAAAAAAAGAGTCATTAACAAAAAATATGTTTAGTCCATTTACTTTTACTGAAAAAGATGTAATAGATTTTATAAAAACGGTTGATGGAAAATTTAACATAGAATAAAGAAGAATAGCTAAATTTAAGCCCTATCTGGTTATGTTTGATTGAATCATATCATCGTTATAATTATTGGTCACATTTTCATATAAAATAAAATCCATATTGAAACACTTTCAATATGGATTAGTTTTTTTGTAAGCCCGAAATATAAAAAAGCGCACCTTTTCGGTACGCACAACGAATAGC
>NZ_JARVRU010000178.1:0-1834 GCF_030209535.1 Lysinibacillus sp. fls2-241-R2A-57 | reverse complement strand
TTTTCTAAGCGAGCTCTCTTCAGATTCTGAATTAAGTCATGGCACTTAATAAAATAGGTACTTGTTCGCTTTTTAGCTGCAGTAATGCCGATTGCCGTGGCCAGATGGGTCTTACCGACACCACTTGGACCAAGGAATACAATATTCTCATTTGCTTCGATGAAACGAAGGCTTTGAAAATCGAGTATTTGTTGCTGGTTAATACTTGATTGGAAATCAAAATTAAAATCCTTTATTTCCTTTAAATGTGGAAATGCAGCGACTTTCACCATCGCATGAATCATATTTTGCTCACGTACATCGATTTCATAGTTTGTTAATTTAATAAGTGTATCAATAAAAGAAAGCTCATTTTTAATGCTAAAGTCGATGACTTCATTCAAATGAATACCCATTTGCTTTAGTTTTAAATACTCTAAGTTTTGCTGTAGTTGCTGATAATTTGTACTCATTATTGAATTCATTTATACATTTCTCCAATCGCTGCTAAATTCCGTTTTGCTAAATCGTTAATATCAGGGTATTCGGGCATTGCCTTTGTCATCAATTCACGATAATGGGCCTCTTGATAATTTAGTTTTGCTTTACTTATTTTGTGTTGCGCGATTAATTCCATGTTATAATAAATCCATAATTGATCATCATACACTTGTAGTCCTACTTTTTTGCCTTGATACGCCGGTGGTACGGAGTATTGATTGGACTTGTAGGAAATCATGCTCGATGCATTGACTTTTACCAGTGTATAATCAATCTTGTAGGAATCTCTTACTCGTTCAGTTGGTAGCTGGAGTAATTGATTCTTTTCTTTTTGCCATTCTAAAATAGGGATTTTATTCGTCCCTTGATGAACTTCATGGTTAATTCGATTACATAGCTGTTGAATATACGAATGTAATTCTGTCATGTTAAACTTCCCTTGATAGGCATGAATCTCATCCAATAACTTCATCGTTGTTTCCACTTTTCCTTTTGTTCGTGGACGACCTGCTACACAAGGCTTCACCTTAAATCCAAAATCTCTCGCAAATTGTGCAAACTTCGCATTCACTTTTCCCATAAAATGTTCTGTTCGTGCTTCATCCATAACGGTTTTCATATTGTCAGTGATGAGTTCTTCTGGTACACCGCCCATTTTTTCAAACGTTTC
Source organism: Lysinibacillus sp. fls2-241-R2A-57 (assembly GCF_030209535.1). NCBI lineage: Bacteria > Bacillati > Bacillota > Bacilli > Caryophanales > Bacillaceae > Lysinibacillus > Lysinibacillus sp. fls2-241-R2A-57. The sequence goes on along the minus strand of NZ_JARVRU010000178.1, from coordinate 684 downwards.
TGTTAAGAAAGAAAATAAAACTGCCTGCGATTTGGAAATACTCATATAAAAGAATCGCATACGAGAATGGCTCAGCACTAACACGGCTACATTAATCTCCACCTGTTCACCATCACTTGTTTCATAAAGAATACTTTCTTTCCAATCCAGCTGTGCTTGTTTGCCCATACGTGTTTCATAACGGATGCCGCTATTCAAAGAAGATACACGTTCATCTTTCTCAAAGTAAGCTTTAAATTCTGGCGTATTGGCAATATAAGTACGGAATGTAGATTGTCCACAATCTAAACCGTGGTTGTCTTTTAAATACTGCCAAAGATTACGTCGATAATAAAATACCTGCTTAGAATCTTCTGATAAGAGGCTGGCAATAATCGGATAGAACTCATCAATTTTAGATGGCTTATTCCGCTTTGTTTTTGGTATAAAGCCATTTAGATATTTATCAATCGTCCGTCGATCTACTCCCATGTCCCTTGCTAATCTACTTTTATTAATCTTCATGTTTAAATGCTCCATTACTTGTTTGAAATTTGCTAAATCTGAAAGACTATTAATTTTAAATTCTGTCTCAATCTCTAGTTGAATATGCATACTAACACCTCGGTATTAGTATGAAATGAAAGAGCATTTTTGTACATCGTTATTCAAGCAGGAATGTACATATTTAAATTAGCATTTATA
>NZ_JARVRU010000046.1:0-56044 GCF_030209535.1 Lysinibacillus sp. fls2-241-R2A-57 | reverse complement strand
CACATCAGAAAAGCGCGAGAAATCAACGTTTCTAAAATTGATTTCTCGCGCTTTTCTAGGTTTTGACCAGTTATGTTCCAGCCTCTTTTTCACTAATTTATTTTGGACCGAAATGGAAATGACTAAATGGATATAGTGTTACTTTAGCTTCACCATAAATGGCATCTTCAGAAATTAAACCATAATGACGGCTATCGTAACTTTTCAGACGGTTGTCCCCTAGTACAAAATACATACCTTCAGGCACTTTTTTCTCTTTTAGTAATTGCTCTAACGTGAAATTTTCTGTAATGCGTAATTGATTAGGATCATCTGTTTGACGATTTACATAATCTTCTTTATAAGCTTTACCATTTACATACAATACGTCGTCCTTCATTTCAACTGTATCACCTGGCAAGCCAATTACTCGTTTAATATATAGTTCATCTTCTGTTGGTGATTGAAAAACAATTTGATCAAAGCGATCAATTTTACTCATTTTACTTACAATAATAATATCCTTATCATGATAAGTCGGGTACATAGAAGCACCCTGCACTTTAATCGGTGCAAATAAAAATTGCTTACAGCCTAAAACAACTACAGCAGTAATGACAATAATTTTAAGATAAGATAGTAATTCTTTTTTAAAACTTGTTTTCTCTTCTTGCATGTTCATTCCCCGATACTGTTTTTTTATAGTATAACATTTTCTACAGTATATTGACGAATTAATCACATAAATTGTTTCAAGTTCAGAAAAATGGTTTATCACCATATCCTGAGGTTGATTTCCTTCAGTGGGGCATCCGATAAACCGCTTCGCTCAATCAACTTATATATGGCTCATCACCATAACGAGGGGTTGATTTCCGTTCCGCCTGTGGGCCCCCAGGCGGAACGAAGATCAACTAATATACAGCGCATATATTTCAAAAAAATGTCAGCCTTAACTTTTGATAATTAGCCAAAAAAATAGACAAAGCTACATTAACTTTGCCTAGATATCTTCTATTTTTTTGTTTTCACGATTATGAATGGTTTTTTACGTAGTAGAGTGATGCTGCTCATTCCATAAATCTACTGCTAAAACAATACCTGCATGTAATGCAACTGCTAATAAAATTGTGCCTATAATCATCACAATCACTCCCTCAACCATTTCTAAGATGATTATACACCTAATTTTCTGATATTTCAAATAAAATAAAAAATCATTCAACTAGGCATGCACCCTACCTGAATGATTTTTTATATTTCACATGAAAATTTTCAAGCACAATAGTTGTAAATGTCGGATAGCTGAACTGACTGGATTTTTTTGAACTTTGCGTTTAGGCACATAGCTTTGCATGCAATTATTGAGAGCTGTATACCTAAGCACCTGGGTCCTCCCATTCATTCATCTCCCTCCCTTCATTGCCAAAAGTTTCACAACTATTATGCTCAAATCCTTACTTCTTACAATTTATTGCAAATGGGCTTTTAATTCCGATTGAATTTTGCCGAGCTCTGTCTCATCAGGAACGTAATACCATATGTTATTAACTCTTTCGCCACCCTCTGCTTCAAATGATAGCTGATCAATATTGCCATCCATTTTTTTATAAATACTTTGTAGCTGGATTAAATCCTTCATCGTAAAATTCATACGGACATTATCGCCTACTACATCAAGCATATCTGTAGCCTTTAATAATATTGATGGTGTCGTCGAAGCTTTTTTCAGAACTGCCTCAATAATTTGTCGTTGGCGAATTTGACGACCAAAATCACCGCGGGGATCTTCATAACGAATACGTGAAAAAATTAGTGCCTCCTCACCGTTTAAAGTAATCTCTCCCTTTGGATAATGATGCTTATCATAAGTTAATTCCATGTCATTATCAATCGTTATCCCACCAATTGTGTCGATAATTTGCAGGAAGCCCTCCATATTAACATACACATAATAATCAATGGGAATATCTAAAAAATGCTCCACCGTATCCACAGCCATTGGGACGCCTCCAAATGCATAAGCATGATTAATTTTATCAACGGAATCATGGCCGATAATTTCTGTACGAGTATCTCGTGGTATACTAAGCATCTTCATTGTTTGTTTTTCAGGGTTCACCGTAACGACAATCATCGTGTCTGAACGTCCACTATCATTTTTACGTTCATCCACTCCAAGCATTAACACAGAAAATGGTTCTTTTTTTGTCACTGTTTTTTGTTCTTGTGCTTCACCATCTGTCGTTTCTAATAATGGTGTATTTATTTTATTCATCGTTTTCTGGATTGTATAATAAGCAGTACCAATAAAAATTAAAAAAATTGCTAATAAGCTGCCTACTATCCAAAGCCAGATTTTTTTCTTACTCTTTTTTTCCTTAGAACGCTTCATATTTTTTTCCATACATAAGTCCTTTCTTGCTTATCAAATTTACCCCTCTTTTTGACGTTTTAAGTTGGAAAAAAGTTTATATAGTCTATTTATATGCATACTGGACGAAAAAAAGACGTACACTAGTATTTACTATATGTACAACAGACTATTCTTTGATTGTTAACTTATATAAAAGACATACATTTTAACAAATATCGTCATTTTATCTCCAACAAAAAGCCGTTTCACACCGAAACGACTTTTAATTTACACGCCTTTGTCTTGTATTCCTTGCACTAATTTTTCTTGAATCAGCAAATATTGTGCGATTTCTTCATCATTCAACACTTCAAAAAGCTGTATAAAAACTTCTTGTCCAATTGATTGAGCTTTCGCTAAGGCTTTTTCACCTTCATCCGTTATTTGTAAACGAATTGTACGACGATCAGATGGATCATATAATCTTTCTGCTAAACCGAGCTTTACTAATTTTTCAGCAATACTCGTCATTGCCCCTTTTGTATAGCCAAGCGTTCCTGCTAACTCAGCCTGCTTCTGCGGACCTTTTGCGTGTAACTCACTTAATACTAAAATGGGTGATATCCCTAACGGATATGGAAACGCTTTTGTAAAACGGATAATATTAGCATTATTCATCTGTTCAATCATATGGATAAGCTTAAAAATATTTGTTTGTGTCAAAAAAATCCTCCTTGAACCCTAAGAAATTAGTGAAACATCACTAAACCCCGTTCAGTATAATTGACATTGAGAATTATCTGGAGCTAAAAAAACAGCTGCACGTCTATTCTTATTGAAAAAGCGACTAAGCGGATTTTATTTTTAGCCGCTTCATAATACTTAACCTTGTACACCTATGAATTAGCAGGTGATTAATATGCATTTAGTTTAACATTAACCAAATGCAATAAAACTACGCTGTTCAAATCTTACATTTCATTTGCAATCTGCTTGACAATCTCGTCGATGGATGGGATAGCTGAAGTTTTGTTGGCTTGTGTTAAAATACTAAAAATATACCACTTGCCACTTTTACCTTTTACGTAACCACTCAAAGAATAAGTTCCAGAAATATAGCCCGTTTTTGCAGATACACTATAGCCCTTCATACGATTTTCTAAAGTTGCACCAACAAGCGCACCCTTTCTCCCTGCATGCGGTAATGCATCTAAATATGAGTAATACCAGGGTTTACTTCGAACTTTATATAATAATAGACTTTCTTGCATACTACTTACTCGATTTTGATGACTTAAACCTGAACCATCTTCAAAATACCATTGATCCATATTGAGCCCAATATCATTACCGTATGTACGAATTGCTTGAATGCCTGCAGACCAGCTTCCTTCACCAAGTAGTTCTCGTCCGATCTGTTTTGTAAACATATCACCCATACCATTAAGACTTAGCTTTAAAAATTTAAAGTTAATATCCTGTAATGGCTTTGAATAGGAAATACCTACTCGTTGTGCATTTTCAGGTACCTTCCCAATTTCAAGTGGCATTGTTTGGATACCTTTTGCTACTAATTTTTCCCGAAATACATCAAGTGTATACAGAGTTGGATCAAAGACAGTTACATATGTATTCTTCTGAGAACCTGCTGGTAAGTTACCTGTTATAATGATTCGATCTGTACCATATTCTCTTGTAATTTTCACAGTACTTTTCTCGCCCTTTTTAACAATTTTTGTTTTGTTAACAACAGGAATGGTACTTGCAAACGGAACAAGCTGAACATTAGCCGTATTGCCAACCTTTGAGCCTGTCACTTTCACTTGCACAGTTGCAATATCATATTGCTCATTTGGCGAAATCGTTAATGCCGAAATACGTGAAGCATAAGGTAATGCCTCTTCTTGCGGTACAATTCCCTTCGGTAAACGATCTGTATCAAACCACGTATCATCCGCAATTAAGGAACCTGTAACTTTCGATATCCCCATTTTCTTCAGTCCATTAGCAAGTGATTCTAAATGGATAGGCAAAAGCGTTGGGTCTCCCCCGCCCTGTAAATAAATATTGCCTTGAAGTACACCGTCTTCAATTGGACCATCGACATAGACTTTCGTTTCAAAGCGATAATCAGGTCCAAGTAAATCTAATGCAGCAGCACTGACCAAAATTTTATGAGAAGAAGCAGGACGTATCATTTTTTCACCATTTTTATTGTAAAGTACATCCCCTTTTTCCGTATCTCGTACGGTAATGCTGTACTCGTTATTCTTCCAATTTTTCGCAATGATGTTATTCACTTTTGTTGTCATTGTTTGCTCACTTGCTTCAGCCTTTTCAAGAAAAGTTATTGGTAAGCAACAAACCATAATAGTCATCGTTAAAAAAATTATTTTCCTTTTCATAGACCCTCCTAATAGCAAATTTCTACATGGTTTTATTTTACGGAAAAATTTAGCATTTTTCAACAAATCAATTATGCCTAGGCATAATTACGTCCGCTTTCGCCACAAAAAAATATTTACCAAAATAAGTTAAACTCATTTTTCTACGCAAAAAACTTTCATGGATTGGGTTTACAGCCCGAAAATCCATGGGTGTTTTATTTTACAAAGAGGCACTTCACAAAAATATGTACGCGTCGAGAGTCGGCATGGCCTAAATGTCTTTTATACTAGCTTATTTTTTTAGATTTTAGTATGAACCCTGACAAATAACATGGCATCTTTTTATTCGATAAGAATAAACTGTAATAGCTAGCTAGCAAATCACTTTCAGGAAAGGAGTTGGTTACAATGGGTGCTAAATGGATAAAGATTTCTGTCATGTATTTGGTGATTGTTTTGGCTTTTGGACTGTTTATGCATTATACAATTCAACTTCAATGGACGGCTACACATGCCCACATTGGTGTGTTAGGTTGGCTGACAACTGGTTTTATTGGTTTAATTTATTCAATTTATAAGAATGCAGCCGAGACCGGGCTGGCCAAGGCACAATATTGGCTTTACAATATTGGATTGCCATTCCTCTTAATCGGTATGATGATGGTTTATCTTGATGTGCCACGCTGGTTATTTGAGCTCTTCGTATCAGGTGGGGGCATCGCTGTAGCAATTTCAGCACTATTATTTGTTGTCAATGTCTTTAAACATGTAAAATAGTACATTTTAAATAGCAAGGCCCCACTTTTTTAGCAAAGTGGGGCTTTATTCATACCATTAGTAAGTGTTAATAACGATTTCGCAACAACTATTCAACTTATTATTGCAATGAATTCGCCTGCATTTGATACATCTTTTCGTAAATACCGCCCTGTTCTAAAAGTTCGTCATGTGTGCCACGCTCAACAATTTTACCTCGGTCTAAAACAAGAATACGATCCGCATTTTTAATAGTAGAAAGTCGATGAGCGATAATAAATGTTGTACGTCCTTTTTTCAACACATCCATTGCATGTTGAATAATCTCCTCTGTTTCCGTATCAATATTAGACGTAGCTTCATCTAATATTAAAATAGCCGGGTCAAAGGCAAGAGCACGTGCAAAGGAAATTAACTGACGCTGCCCAGATGACAATGTGCTCCCCTTCTCAATAACAGGCTCATCATAGCCATTTGGCAAATTCGTTAATACACGTTCCCCACCAACAGCCTTTAATGAGGCTTCTATCTTTTCACGTGAAATTTTAGGGTTGTTTAGGCTGACGTTTGAAGCAATAGTACCTGTAAATAAGTATGGATCCTGAAGAACAATGCCCATATGTTCACGCATTGTTTGACGAGGAACCGAAGTAATATCAATTCCATCAATCGAAATTTTCCCTTTAGATGGGTCATAGAAGCGGAACAATAAGTTCATAATCGAACTTTTCCCAGATCCTGTATGGCCTACTAAAGCAATTGTTTCGCCTTGATGTGCCTCAAAAGATAGATTTTTCAATACATATTCATCATTTTTATAAGCAAAGGAAACATCTTCGAACACTACATTTCCTTTATAACGAGGTAAACTTTTTTCAGATACAGGTTCCCCGTTAATATCTAACACCTCAAACACACGCTTTCCTGCAACAAGCGAGCGCTCAAGCTGAGAAAATTGATTGACGATATTCGTTATTGGATTAAATAATCTCGTTAAATAATCAACAAAGGCATATAAAGTCCCTGCAGAAATAGCTTCTGTTGCCGTAAATGACTGTGTACCAAAGTAGAGAATAAAGATCGTAAACATAATGAGTCTTAATGTATTAACAAGGTTGAAGGAAGTTGCAGAATCAAGGAAAAGTAGCTTGCGTTCATATGCATAATGCTCATTATTCATGTCATCAAATTCCTTCGTCATTTGTTGCTCACGGCGGAATGCCTGAATAATCGTCATTCCTTGAATAGATTCATTTATCATTGCGTTAATATCGGCAATTTTCGTTCTGATCACATCATTATATTTCGAGGCAACTTTACGATATAAAATCATCCATAAATAAACGACCGGTACCATCGTTAATGCTAGGAATGCCATTTTCCAGTTTAAAATGAAAAGTGCGATATAAACACCCACAATAGAAATTAAGCTCGTAACGAAGTTTGAAAGTACCTGTACATATAAATTACGAACAGCCTCCGTATCATTCGTTACACGTGCGACAATTTTCCCCGCTGGTAAATTATCGAAGTATTGAATTGGCAATGTTTGAATATGCTCAAAGACATCCTTACGTAATTTTTGTACAACACGGTTCGCACCCATTTGTAAATAGATATACATAAAATAGCGTAAAACAGCTGTAGCTATTGCTAAAATTAAATAGACAAGTAACAGCCAAGTAATTGGTTTTAATTTGATGTTTCCAATTGTCATGTAATTATCAATGATGTGCTTTGCAATAAATGGTCCAACAAGCTCCGTAAAAACGGCGATTGTTAAGAAAAATAATCCAAGTAATATCGGTTTTTTAAAATACATTGCGTAGCGTATTAAACGTTGATTCGTACTCATGAGGCACCTCCTTCTAGCTGCTGACGGTCAAATTGCTCTTTATACCATCCTTGTTGTGAAAGAAGCTGCTCATGTGTTCCCTGCTCTACAATTTGGCCTTCATCTAGCACGATAATTAAGTCAGCATGCTGGATTCCTGATAAACGGTGTGTTGTAATAATCGTCGTTTTGTCTTGTCGTTCTCGCTGTATATTTTCAATAATTTTTGCCTCTGTCTTTGCGTCTACGGCCGAAAGTGAGTCATCAAGCATTAAAATTTCAGGGTCCTTAATAAGGGCGCGCGCTATTGACACACGTTGCTTTTGACCACCCGAAAGAGATACACCCTTTTCACCAACAAGTGTCTCAAGACCCATCGGTAAATTTTCCAAATCCTTTTCAAAGTATGCTGCACGAATCGCCTGCTGCAATTCAGCTTGTGTCGCATCTTCTTTCCCAAATAAAACATTTTCACGAATGGTACGTGAGAATAGAACATGATCTTGTGGTACATAACCAATCCAGTCGAGTAACTGCTCCTTCGTCTGTGCAGTAATATCGACTCCATCAATCGATAGCTGCCCCTCGCCGATTGGATACTCGCGTAATAATTGTCGTAGGAAGGTCGTTTTCCCCGCTCCAGTTTTACCAACAATCCCAAGTGTTTGCCCCTTTTTCAACGACAACGAAATTTGTTGAAGGTTTTTCACCTGACTCATTGGATATTTGAATGTTAAATCATCAAAGCCAATCGCATTTGGCGTCGCAATCGTTTGTGGATTCGCAATATTCCGAACATCTGCCTCGTAGTTTAGCGTTTCCTGTACACGATCAAGAGAAGCGCTTCCTTGCTGCATCACATTGATCAGTTCTCCAATTGCAAATATTGGCCAAACTGCTAGCCCTAAGTAAACATTGAACGTTACAAGCTGCCCAACTGTCATAGCCTCAGTCGCTACTAAATGAGCACCGTAGCCAAGGGCAACAACATAACTAATCCCAGTACCGACCTTTGTAATCGGTCCAAATAAGGCGTTTATTTTTGCAGTATGCATATTTTTTTCATACACAATCTCGCTCATCTCTGCAAAATTTGCCTCATCCTTTTTTTCTTGCACATATGCGCGCACAACTCTCACACCTGCAACGGACTCTAGAACACTGTCATTCAGCTCACCAAAAACATCCTGTGCCTTCATATAACGTTCATGCACAATTTTCCCTAAATATTGAATAAGGATGGCCATGACCGGCACTGGCAACATTGCAAAAAATGTAAGCTTCCACGAAATCATATAACCCATGGCAAAAATAATACAACCCATATAGATTGTAGAATCAATTAGTGTCATAATTCCGAAGCCCGCAGTTAGTGACACTGCGTTTAAATCGTTCGTCGCACGTGCCATTAAATCTCCAGTACGATTTTTTTCATAAAACGTTGGCGTCATGCGTAGAAAATGCTGCATAAGGTTCCGACGTAAAATTTTCTCTAGGTTAATAGCCCCTTCAAATAGTCTGAATTGCCATACAAAATTAAGGGCATAACCGCTAATAATGATGCCAACAAAAATCAAAATATACTTTGTTAAAATAGCTGGTGTCATTTCTCCAGCAGTCAATATATCAATAATTGACCCTAGTAAATACGGTGGAACAACTTCCAAGCCACTGGCAATTATTAAAAGTACAATTGCTAGAGTATATTGCTTCCAGTACTTCTTAAAAAACCAGCCTAATTTACTTAAAACATCAAACATACATTATAACCTTCTTTCTCCATTGCTGTTGAGGCTTTACTACCCACTATCTAGACATTCCTTTTTGAAAATCATTTTTAGTACTGTGTTTCGCATACTACATACACTCCTTTTTTTGTTATCACTACAACCTTTTTTGCAATAAAAAAGACACATACCCCTAAAAAAGAGCATGTGTCTCTTAATAAAAGGCAAGGTGTAACCCATACCTTTTGCTGCAATGTAAAATATGAAGCTAGAAGACATGGACAATGTATGTAGTTGTTTGTTTATATGATACTGGTAAAACTAACATTGTCATGACCTCCTTCGCTTAGTTTGTTATAGTGTTCTTGAAGATTATCACACTTTAGAAATATCTGTCAACTAACCCACTGTTATTTTTTACTTTTTTCAGAAAATTATTAGCACTTTAAAGCAATGAATTACTACAGCATAATCTTATGTTTAGCATGTTAATTCTTCATAAACAAAAGGTGTGTTAATTAACCATATCTATCCAAAATTATAGAGGTTGATTCTGCCAATCTGAAAGTCACTCAATGATGTGCCATTACTTTAACTAATTACTTTTTTATCCTACCGCATTTCTTAAAACAAGAACATATATTTCGTTTACACAAAAACATGCTTTGATTATTTAGCAAGAAAATTAATTGGAATTTTTATAAAAAATGCTTAAAAACTTCCTATGTTCAAGTTATAGTATTAATAACACAAGCGATAGCGCGTATAAGGAGGAGATCACAAATGGGAATGATCGGCTACTACATGGCTTTGCCAGAGGAAGAAATACAGCAACTTGCAGCCAAAACCAAAGTGCTAGAAGACCTGGACCCCTATAACAGAGAATATCTTGATATTGACAAATCATGGCAGGCACTTTATTACATGCTCTGCGGAGATATTATCGGCGGTGAACCACCGCTCAGTTATGTCATTCCAATGGATCAAGACAACCATATAGAGTTTGGAGAGTTTGGCGCCTTTTATTTAACACCCCCGCAAATTCGTGAGGCCTATCAAGCCATTGATGCCATGACACGAGACGAGCTCCTAGAGAAATACAACTATAACGAGATGCTTGAGGAGGACATTTACCCTCTCTACGGCGACGCGGAAGAGGGAGAAGCAGAACAGTTTTTCGACTATCTATACAGTTATTTTAACGACATTCGCAAGTACTATTCTAAAACCATTGTCGAAGGAAAAGGACTTGTATTCTATATTTCATAATACGATGCATAATACAAAGTCTGGCATACGATAACATTCCAGCTGCCAGACTTTTGCCAAATAGAGAGTTATCTTCGTTTACTTATTTAATCCGAATTTGTTGAAACATAATATACTCCCCTACTAAACGATCAGTTGTTATTGTCCCATTTTGCAAATCCATAAAATGTAAAGCATTAATACCTATACTGCTTGTACAATAAAATTTCTGTTTCCATAGCTGGGGAATCAGGATTCCAATTTGTGTTTGTTACTTTTTATTTCCCCTTTCTATTTTCCACAATTTCACTGCTAATTGGAACGATTACCTGTACTTCTAGCCCCCCTCTTATCATCATCATTATTTATATTTAGTATTTTATTAATTAGTAATTTATTAATTAGTAGTGGCGGGTTTTCCGTTGACGGTTTAACCGTATTCGGATTTTCCGTTAACGGATATTCAGTAAGCGGTGGTACCTGTTTTGTATTGAATACAAAAAAATTTCTGTCTGACTAATCTTCCCTCGTTCTCCTTACTCTTTGCATCCAGCTTTCGTTAACGCTATTCACGACATTGCCCATGTCCATATACACCTCTCCCTTTATAAGTTATATACATATTTAACCATGAAATAGGGACAATAATTCCCTCAGTACGTGGCAGAACATTAATTTAGCTGAAGGAAATATAATCTACGTCAGCGAGATGTTATAAACTAAAAAAGTATTCAAGAATAGCAATAGATGAAAGTTTACGCTCACTTTTAGAAAGCTATAGGAAGAAATCATTATGATGACGTGACAAAATTGTTTGACGCTACACCTAAAACGTTTTAAATTAAAGTGCACACTTTAGTTCACTTTAGTTAAACTCATTACTAAAATAATTATTCTAAGTAATGTAAATCCCCCTACATCCCTTAATATATTTGAATCCATATAACTATTGAAATATATCTAAAATTCATTTCTCGTGATACACTTTTCAGTATAGACATTTTAATAAGGAGCTATTACTTTGAAATCATTTTTAGCTGTTGGGATTGGCGGTTTTTTGGGCGCCATCTGTCGATATAGCTTTAGTTTACTACTTCCGAACTCAGGTGGTTTTCCATTTGCAACACTTTGTATAAACTTAATTGGCTGCTTTTGTTTAGCGTGGCTTTTTACTACTTTTACAACGCGTACGCCTGTTGTTTTAGGGATTGGTACTGGCTTTTTTGGTGCTTTTACAACCTTTTCAACATTTTCTTTAGAAACATTATTACTTTTGCAAGATAGTAAATGGCTACAGGCCGTACTTTATCCTTTAATGAGTGTTTTTGGCGGTTTAGCTTGTGCATGGCTAGGATTTAGACTAGCAAAGGGGCGCATCGTATGATCGTGATTGGACTTGGTGGATTTTTAGGTGCACTAACGAGGTTTTATCTAGGGAAATGTATTGTTCATACATATCCATGGGCAACGTTTTTGATTAATATAACGGGGTCCTTTGCACTTGGCTTTCTATTTGCTTTACAGCTAAGTGATTGGCTTTGGCATTTTATAGGGATTGGTTTTTTAGGAGGCTATACGACTTTTTCAACGTTCGGTTTTGAAGCCTTGCAGCTCTTAGAACAGAAAAAGTGGAGACAGGCTATTATTTATCTATGCTCTACAGTATTATTTGGTATACTTTTCGCAGCACTTGGCTTTCTACTCGTGTAACAGCATTTATGAGGTGATTTTTTGACACAACCATCAAACGAACAATTACAAGCACTCGAAGCTGAAATTGAACAAACATTATATACATTAATCGACCTTGAGCTAGAAGAAAACTTTCCAGAAATGAATACTCATTTTGCACAATTACTTGCAAAAGTACAGGCTGCTCAGTTAATTGATTATAAGCTTGACGTCCTCGTTGACCCTCAAGCATTGCCAACAGAAACATGTATTCTGCTACAAAGTTTAATAGAGGCAAAAGCTAGACCACATAAAAGGCAACGACTCCTCACACATCGAATGATTTTGAAAATATGGCTGCGTAAAAATCAACGTTTTATGAAGGAATTTTTACCACAAATGTTTTAGGCGCCACTCGATTTCTCAAGGGGCGCCTCTTATTAAGAAATATGCCGGAAACCGTCGATAATTTCACAGTTTCCGGCAGTGTAAGACAGATTTTGTGTTGGTTCAAGCATGCTGATCGTGTATTTTTATTGACCTATCATAGATTCTATTTTGCATTTTCATCGGGTTGATGAATTCCGAATATATTGCCTTCGGTATCAATATAGTATCCTTGCCACGCCATTCCTGGTAGCGCATACTTAGGCATTGCGACCTTGCCGCCATTCTCAATAATTTTAGCTTCCGTTATATCATAGTTTTCCACGCCCATTGTACAAGCAAACCCATTTAAAGCTTGGTTTGTTTCCGGAGGAGCACTTTGACGTTGCATTAAAGCACCATTGATTCCAAGTTCATCCTCATTACCAGTCACTGCTCCAAAGTAAGGCATTCCAGCATAATCACTCCAGTCTTGAAATGACCATCCGAATACTTTCCCATAAAACTCCTTCGCTCTTTCCATGTCACTTACATGAATTTCGAAATGAACTAATCTTCCCATGATATCCTCCTAATTATTCAAGAATGAACCATTCTTAAATTAATGACTGTATTCAACTACAATTATTATTATAAGTTAGGAAGGAAAAAAAAATCAATTTTATGAAACCAGAAAATATACCATTCAATTCGCTCCGATTTATCTATGATTAACTATTTTATTAAAATGATTTCACTAATGAAAAGACATCAATCGTATCTTAAAATAGTTAAAATAAAAAGAATCTACTCAACGCTAATAACGACGCCTAAAAAGATATCATGGACAAGCCAACCATTAAAACCCCACGAATCATTTAATCATTGAAAAAAATTGGCCAACTTCCCTCTTCTCAAGTTTTAATGACATATTCATTTAACTAAAATCAGAATAAAGAACATAACGATCACATTGTAAACATTGAAATAAATACCCTTGATGATGCCCATTATTCACGAGGGATTCTGACAACTCTTCATTAGAAAATCCAGTATAATTTTCAAATTGTTCTGTAATGCCCAACTCCACTAACTCACTCCAGCCAACATAGCCAATAAACGCACAATAATCTGAGCAATGGGCCATCCAATTATTACCTTGCCAACTAACATAACCTGGTGTTCTACACATCACTTCCTCAGTAAAATCTGAATTGACAACATTCTCATTATTGATTAAATATTGCTGGAAAGAACCGTCGTATTTTTTAGCAGCTGCACCACTGTGTATACATGTAGGACAGAGATAATCAACCTCTTCAATAGCGTAAATACCTCCAGTATAATAAACATCTACTTCCTGTTCGCAGCAATCACAAGTTACAACTTCTTCCGCTTCAAAGATTTTAGATTTTAATGGGTCTGGCAAATATTTAAATGTAGGAATGACCGTTTTAATTGTTTTATCCTCTCTAATTTCACGAGGATACAAAGGCTTCACACAATTAGGATTTTCTATGTAATATTTTATTGATCTAAATTTTTTCTGATCTTTCTTGTTCCCTAAATCCATTATAGAGGTAAAAATTTTATAGGCATCAGAATACATTCGAAGCATACAGTAGATGTCTACTAGTAGCCTTAAATTCCCTTCAGTTTGTTCCTCAAGTTTCAGCTTTTCTTTGAACTCATGCATTTGATTAATACTAATGGGTTTTGAAGGGTTGAAATTTTCTCTTACCTCATGCCATTCTTCTAAAATAATTGTAGTCATATCGTAGCTCCTTCTATAAACGCTCCTCGATTTAATTCATTGTAAAAGAATAATCTTTCATGACTTTACAAATTTCCACATTATATTGCGTATACCATTTGTCTTTGCCGAATTGCTGTGCTACTAGATGTTTTGAATTCTCTTTCCATGCCTGAATAGCCTCTAGCGATTCCCAGTAGGATATAGTAATCCCCTTCCCTTCAGCATTTCTAACGCTTTCTACACGGAGAAAACCAGGCTGCTTTTGTGCTAATTCATCCATTGCTTCTGCCATTTTGGCATAGCCCTCTCCGTCCTCATCTGTTCTCTGTGATGTAAAAATCACGGCATAATATGTTTCCATATCATCTACCTCCTCATTATGTATTATTGTAAACGATAAACACTTTTACTAAAATCAAAATATGGAAATAGATAATTTATTGCAAGCGAATGGAACTTTTTCAGTTTCATTTCATTTTTTACGCGTATACTTGGCTGAATATAGTAAATAGGAGGAAGCTGCCTTGAAAATATTATTAGCAGAAGATGATGCACGACTAAGAAGAAATATCGTTCATATTTTAAAGAAAGAATTTCATAATGTGACAGAGGCGGAAAATGGGCAGGAAGCCCTAGACCATACTCTTATCGAGCAATATGATCTTGTTATTTTAGATTGGATGATGCCGAAGCTTACTGGAATAGAAGTATGTCAGCAACTACGGAACAATGGATTCAATGGGAGTATTTTAATGTTAACAGCAAAGGATGATACTGAAGACATCATTAAAGGGCTTGATAGTGGCGCAGATGATTACATAGTAAAACCATTTAAAATAGAGGAACTGTTAGCAAGAGTTCGCGCATTACTACGAAGAAAAGATAAAGTCATTGAACAGGTTATCGAAATAGATCATTTACAACTGAATGTAGATTCCCGTGTATTTTTGTACAATAATGAAGAAATTGACCTTACTAAAAATGAATTTTCACTTTTAGAATATTTATTTATCAATAAAGGACGTGTACTTACAAGGGAACAGATTTGTATTTATATATGGGGCTACGATTACGATGTTTCGAATAATTCCTTAGATGCTTTGGTCAAACTTGTTCGAAAAAAAATTGATGATGGTCAATCCAAATCACGTCTTCAAAATGTCAGAGGTATTGGCTATAAACTGAGGGAAAATTAATGTTTCAAAAAACAAGAAAAAAATTATCCTATTTGTATGCAACGCTTTACTTTTTATTATTTTCATTATTCGTTATTGTTCTATACTTTTCACTCATTAAATTAATGGAAAATCAGCAAATAAACGAATTAGAAGACTTTTATGTTAAGCAAGAACACGATTTTTTTGAGCACGTCAATGCAAACACAAAAACTTTAAATTATAATCCAAATCGCAATTTTTTTTACTATATTTACACGAAGGACCATAAGTTTGTTCACGGCGACGAATCTTACAAAGGGCTCAAGAAACAGATTGAAAAAGAATTTGGCAATCGCAACCCAAATGAAGAACTCATACAACATTATGAATGGCAGGAAGAGCATTTTCTTCTTCTAAAAAAGCCAATTTTAAACAACGATACGGTAGTCGGATATATTTTCGTTGGTAAATCAGTAACATCACAGCATCACTTTTTCCAAAATGCAAAGTATTTACTAATACTATTAACTTGTATCTCGACAATCTTAATTGGACTACTGAGCTATTATATGGCAGGGAAAGCGATGATCCCTATTCAATGGTCGTTCGATAAACAAAAAAAGTTTGTATCCGATGCCTCTCATGAATTACGAACACCACTAAGTATTTTTTATAGTTCACTTGAAATTTTAGAAATTGAGGAAGCAAAACAATTAAGCCCCTTTGGAAAAGAATTAATTGTAGATTTAAAGGATGAGGCTGAAATAATGAAGGAGCTCATAGAAAAACTGCTGTTCTTAGCAAGACACGATCAGCAGCAGGCTTCCATTCATAAAGAAATAATATCATTATCTACTTTACTCAATAAAGTGAGCTCAAAATTTCAAAAGATTATGCCTCCTGACATACAGTTTTCTACTGAAATTCAAGAAAACATCGAGCTTCTTGGAGATGCTTCAAAAATACAAGAGCTGCTTTATATATTATTAGAAAACGCGATAAGATATACAAATAGTGGAAAAATCACACTTACACTGTTAAAAAATCAAGGCTTTGTAAAAATTATTGTTGCTGATAGTGGCATTGGGATGACTGAACAGGAATTGCCTTTAGTGTTTGAGCGATTCTACCGAAGTGATTCTGCTCGTCAACGAAATGGCACTGGTTTAGGTCTTGCCATAGCGAAAGCAATAGTGGAGCAGCATGACGGAAAAATTTATGCAACAAGTAAAGTAGGTAAAGGTACTACATTTCATATTGAATTTCCTATATAAATATAAAGGAATCGAGGCTTTTTAAACAGCCCCGATTCCTTTTAATTATTGCGTGATGTTGAAATATTTACTTTTTTCATGAACTGGCTTATTGTTCTTGCTACTAGTACTAACATGGTAAGCCCTCCAGAAACTACATAAAATATTATAATCAACATATTTTCTGTATCCGTTCCAATTAACACTCCATGAGCAAGTGATATTACCCATGCTGGTAACACAAGAAAGTGAAGTTTTTTCCATAAGGTGCGATTCATCGTTCGAATCCATAAATCAGAAGTCATGAGTACCATTATAAACAAATAAAATGCGATTGTTCCAAGTGCTGATGGTAGAGACTCATATTTTGCCGAAAAAGGGATTAAAATCTCAACTAAACTGTATGGCTTATACTGATCGATTACAAGCACTAACAAATGCCCTATCACAGTGATTAACCCTAGCCATCCCGCATTTTGATGTATCTGATAAATTAAATTTTTATGTGATTTTACAAATGATGATTTTCTCAATAAACCAAATATAATGGAAATTGTAAAATAAAAATACGCTAAAAATCCTAATAATCGAATCCATTCCCATGTGCTTATTAACATTTATCTCACTCCTGTCATCCTCCAATTTGCTACTTGTCCTTCTTTAACAAGATAGCGTGCACTTTGCTGGCAATTTTTTTCGAACCACTGCTGCAGCTCATCTTCCTTCATAAGAAAGCAAAGTTTTGCACCAACCTCCGCATCACATAAAGAGGATGTTACGACTGAAGCTTGTAGCACATCTGTATCAGCAATTTCACCTGTTTGTCCGTTTAATAAATGATGCTTCTTCTTTGTTCCTTGCATCCAACTTCGATAAACTTGATTGGATGTCGCTATGGCACCTGTTTTCATTTTAATGGAGCTAATTTCCTTGTCGATATTCCAGGCATCTGCAACACCGATTGTCCAAGTCTTTTCCCCAGAAGACCACATTTTCATATCCCCTCCTCCGTCTATTAGTCCGAAATCAGAGGATACCTCTTGTTCAAGCCAAATAGCCAATTTTTCAATGGCATACCCTTTGGCAAATCCGCCTAAATCAATTTCCTGTTGTGCTACCTTCATTACTTGCCCATCGCCTAAAAATTGAAATGGTTGATCGGCGATAAAAGATTTGTTTTGAAATGAATTGCTTTTAGCTGTTTCAAATGGGAAAGATTGATTGTAGCCATGCTGTTCTAGTTGCAATTTAAGATATGGTGAAAATAAACCATTTGAAAGTTGATAATAATGATCTGCTTGCACTAAACAATCATATAATAACGAACTAATGCGTAGCGTTTCTCCCATTTTCAAATCATTAAGTTGTGATAATTCGTTGTTTGGTTGAAACCTTGACCACTCTTTCGCTACGTATTGAAGCCATTTCTCTGTTTTTGCTTTCCATGTGAAATGAACACCTTTTGGCATAGCTATATAAAATTCTGTATTCATTATTGGTAAAGTTAGTGTATCCACACGACCAACTCCATTAAGTTCTTTTCGTTTTTCGCTCGCTTTTGACAGGCGCCTGATTTGTCACTTCAAAATTAGTCCAATCAAGCTGCACTAGCTCTTTTTCTCTTTTTGTCATATTGTCCTGATTTACATCCTGACTATTATTTGCGCGTGTCGTTTCGGCTTCTGTTGGGCTGTTAATTTGGGTTAAGATCGCTGCGGATAAAAGTATCCCCGACGCTCCTAATACCCACTTTGCCTTTTTCGGATCTTTCATAATACGTCCTCCTAATTCGTAATTGGCTGGCATACAAATGTTTGATTACTTTCTTGCCATTCAGCTATATAGCCTAAGCCATTCGTTATTGTACTAATAGGTACATATAATTCTTCATTTACATAAAAGGCTTGTGCTGGAGATGGTGTTTTGACGTTATTATCATAGACAACGTTTGTTCCAGCACGGAAAAGTAATTCATTGTCTTGATATTGGATGGCCAAAATTTTACTTTCTTTATAAAAGGTCGCTTTTGCTCCTAAAACCTGTGCTACTGTTTTCCCTGGTACAAAAAATTCTCCGTCTTTTGGTATCACAGAAAAGTTAAGCTCCTTATTTGTACCTTCTACTTTTAACGTGACCTTTTGAGAGTTCGTAAAAGGTAATACTTCTTTATCCGTGACAACTGTTCGTGTCCAAATATTCCAACTACCTTTTTCACTTACCGCATCTTGAAAATAGTAAGTTTCTTCCCCTTCTTCATCCTCATCGTAGTATTCCTCATCGTGCTCGTCATCGTCATCATCATGGTCTTTATACTCTTTATGTTCTTTATATTCATGCTTGTCATCATCTGCATGTACGACAACGCCATTTGGTATAAAACTCGCCAATAATAGAACTACAATAAGACCAATTTTTTCCTTATTCACTTGCAACACTCCTTTCCTTTGACTTCATTTTAGGTTTTGAAAATGATAGGAGACTGAATTTATCAAACAAATTTTCACATTCGAAAAAGCCATTTCTATAGACAGATTCCTCTGCACTAAGAAATGGCTTGGTTCATATAATCTCTATTCTTTTGCATCTTAGCAAACTATCCTACAATTATAAGCTGGGTACTCAAAATTAGAGTAACTTTTTTGATATACTCTTTACAAATATCGCAGTAACTTTTAATGTAAATACATAAATTACTAAGAATCCATTTTGAAAGGAATCTATGTCTTAAATGAAGGTAAACATTAAAATTATTGAAAAACTTAAAGAAGAATCATGTACGTTTAACATCCACAAAGTAACGTCTTTTATTCAAGATATTGTATCAACTCTTGAAAAAAGCTCTGACAACTATTTACTAGCAAAGTCTACATCAAAAGACGAACAAGAAAAAGTTCCTTACTCAAACATATTTTATTTGGAATATCTTGAACGAAAAATATTCATTTACACAAATGACACTATATTTGAAACAAAGAGCCCTTTATATAAATTAGAACATGATCTTCCCAATCACTTCTTCAGGATCTCAAAAACTATAATAATCAATATTCATTTTTTAAATAAATTTTCGGTTCAACCTAATGGTAATCTTGAAGCAATTCTCTCGAATAGAGAAAAAGTAATTGTATCAAGAAAATATGTATCCTCTTTAAAAAAAGCACTAACAAGATATTCCAAAAGTCCACTTATGTATTGATTTTTACCACATATGTTTAAACGTATTTCTTTATTCCCTCTTTGATGCCATTATGTATAACATCAAAGGAGGCATAAAAAAATGTATAACAACATTATAGAAATATTTTTAAGAACGCCATTGTGGGTATGGATATTATTATTTATTTTAATAAAAAGAGGCATTGCTATTTCCCAGGAAAGACCAATCCATTTATCTAAAATGTTTTTAGTTCCTTTTATCTTTATGATATGGGGATTTGAAAAAATGATCACTCAATTTTCGTACTTAGAGTTATGTTTAACAAGCTATTTCCTCTCCATACTTCCTGGCACATTAATTGGTTACTTGTTGTATAAAAAATATCAAATTTTTTACAAACAGGAATTAGTAATCATGAGAAAGAAATGCTATCTTCCATTAATCATTATCCTGATTAATTTTATGGTGAAGTATGTTTTAAATGTAACCTTAGGCATCTCTCCATCATTTTATAATGACATTTCATTTAATATAATTTATTCTGGCATAAGCGGGCTATCTATAGGGCTTTTCTTTGGGGGAATTCTTTATACATATTATGCACAAAAAAAAATCAATTTTGCCTCGGCATAATTGCGTCACCCACTGAAAGAAGTTTATTTTAAAATCATAAAAATTTTGAGAGGAAGACATTTCATTGCAATTAAAAAATAGACTACTTTCAGGTTTAGGAACTGGTGCATTTATTTATATGCTAGTTTTACTATCGAGGAGAACTATCATCTCTTCAGAAGCTGAGATCATTGGTGTGTTAATAATCTCAGCTTGCGCAGGTATTTTTACAATCATCTTTGAAATTGAAAAAATCAACTATTTGTTTGCGTTAGTCATCCATTTTATCATGATGTTTCTAGTAGTCTTCTCAATATCTTTCTATAACAAGTGGACAGATAATTTTCTAAGTGCAGATTTTCTTGGTAGTTTTTTATTAATCTATCTATTTGCTTGGATCATAACACTGATTAAGACTAAAAAAGATGCGAATGAACTCAATAACTTACTAGAACAGATAAGAAATTTTTAAAATAAAAGAGTGTTTAAAGAGACCCAATCATAATTACCGATATTAATCAGCACATCCAATCTCTGAAGGATTAAATGATACAGAAGATCACTCCCTTTTGTAGAGTGGTTTTTTGTATTATCTCCTACTACCCCATTCACCCATAGCGATTATCATTCCAACCAATTAGATTATGTTATTAAGCACAGGAACTATTTAAATAAACTTTTAGATCGTGTGACCCTATTACTTATTCGTTCCTCTAATATCATGTGTGTTCCTACATTACGATACCTGATGTTTTTTCAACAGATACACTCAAAGATGCTATTCCGAAATATAATATAAAATCCCATGACACTCAGATTTTCTTTCTAAATGCTTTCTATAGTTTCATCATTTTTAAAAGTTGCTTTCCTTGTAAACACACTAACCATTAAACTTACTAAAATATTTACACTTAATGCTAGGAAACCAATGTTAATATCTTGTATGTAAGATGGCCAGCTTGGGAACAGTTTACTTAGATTAGCTCCTGTTGCTGCTTGCCAGCCTACAATCGTAACACCCACAACAATTCCAGCAAACACTCCTTGTACAGTTAATGGATTTTTCTTCATAAAGTTACTGACAACTGCTGGTACAAATTGAGTAACTAGACCATATCCCATTAAAAATAATAGCGTAATTGCTCCACCACCACTAAAAGTAAAGTAAAGTGCAACAAGTGCAATCACTGGAACTGAATAGCGAGCAATGATAGCAATTTGTTGATCGGTAGTTTGAGGGCGAATAGGTTTTACGACATTTTTCGCAAGCAATGTAGCTGCCGACATCAAAATCAATGAACCTGGAACAATTGCAGTTAATAACCCTGCTGCTCCAATAAAGCCAACGATGACTGGATTAAATGTTTGTGTGGAGATTTTAAATAAAGCTAAATCCACAGCCCCTCCTTCTAACCCAGGAACTTGTAAAATTGCTGCTGCTCCAACAAATAAGATAAATAATAAAAATAATGCATAGATAGGAAGCATAATCGCATTTTTTCTTAGGGCATTTCCACTTTTCGCTGAAAAAGTAGCAACAAATGTATGTGGCCACATATAAAACCCTAATGATGTTAACATGATCGTTGAAATATACCATGAGGCGCTAAAACCTGAGTCTGGAAGTGTTAAAAATCCTGGTTTAACAGTTTCAATTGCTTCCCACATTGGTTGAATCCCGCCATAATAATGAATAGGTAAGTAAATACCAAGGAATAACACAACACCAAGAATAAGAAAATCTTTAATAACAGCTGTCCAAGCCGAGCCATGAATTCCTGAAACCATAACATAAGCAATCATTGCAATTGTACCAATCCAAATTGTTAATTTCGGATCAATCGCTCCATAGGAAGCTTCAGAAACAATAATGCCAAGACCTTTTAATTGAATGACTAAATAAGGAATTAAAGCTGCTAGCCCTACAATAGCTACAAGTGTGCCGAGAATTTTACTATTATATGCCTTTTCAAAAAAATCAGATTGCGATAGTAGACTATGTTTCTTTCCATAAGCCCATATTTTAGGTGTCAACCAGTAAGCAATTACATAGTTCAGCATTGCGATATTGAAAAATGCTACGCCACCCTTTCCGTACATCCAACCACTTACCCTTAAAAATGCATTAGTTGTATAAATTTCACCAGCCATTAATAAGAAGATGAAGATAGAACCAAATCCACGGCCTCCAACACTCCATTGTTCTAGGCTCATATCTTTACCTCTACTCGCCATAATGCCTAAAAATAAAGCAATACCTAAGAAAATTGCAATGATTCCAACTGAAATTATCATATTATTCCGTCTCCTCTTTTGCACTAGGATTTATACGATGAACGATAAACATTAACCCTGTTCCTAAAAAGATCCATAAAACCATCCAAAATAATAAAAACGGAAGACCTAAAACATATGGTTCGGCACTTTTAATAAAGGGAACTCCAAAAGGCATTCCAAAATAAGCAATGAACGTGAGTAAATAGCAGAGCCTTTTTTGTGTCATTCTTCTTATCTCCTTTGTATTCAATGAATTTTATTCATTTATTAATTGCTGGAATCCATTATCAATAAATAGACTATTTATATCTCTTTTATCAGGAGTAAAATGAACTTGTTTTTCAGTATCTAGAAAATCAATTGTGTATTGTACAGTAGCCGCCACACCTAGCTTTAAAGCATCTTCATCTAAGTCAAAGAAAACATTATGGTGTTCAGCTCCAATCCCTTCTTCGAGGTTTTGTATGCCAACGAATGCAAACACACCTGGGAAGTATTTTTCGTAAAATGCAAATGATTCTGATGCCATCCAAGCGGGGATTGAATGTAATGCATCTGTACCAATTGCATTTTTCACTGCATCCATTGCAATTTGTGCACAATCTTGTTGATTGTAGACAATTAAATCCGATTCTTTCGGTTCTATAATAAATTCATAGGTGCAATTATGCAGGTCACAGACTTTTTCTAGAATTCTCTTAAATTCTTTTGCTGCATGGGCACCTTGATCAACATCTAAATATCTGGCTGTTCCTGAGAATTGTAAACTTTCTGGAATAATGTTTGCTGCAGCACCTGAAATAATCGTTCCAATTGAATAGGTAATTGTTTTAAAAGGATCTAAAGTATTTAACCGCATCGCTTTTAAATTGTTATAAAAATCGGTAAAGCAATCTAATGGAGAAACTGACAAATCTGGTCTTGAACCATGTCCACTTTTTCCTTTTATTAAGACATTGAAAACAAAAGAAGCTGCCATTCTTGGGCCTGGATCAACAGATATTTTCCCAGTCGGAAGATCAGATTTTAAATGAATACCCCAAATTCCGTCTCCTCCGATTTCGTGTAATCGTTTACAGAGATTATAAATTCCTCCGCCCATTTCTTCCCCTTGTTCAAATGCGACAAGCACTCTTCCTTTGATTTTGTCTTTGTGTTGAGTCAAAATTTTCGCTGCACCTAAAAGCATCGCCGTATGTCCATCATGTCCACAAGTATGAGCAGCTTGGTCAGTCTCAGAAAATACCACTTTTTTCTTTTTTAAATTATTTTCCTCTTCCTTCATCGGTAGTGCATCTAGATCTGCCCTAAGAATTAAAGTTTTTCCTGCTTGATTCCCTTGAATATAACCAATAATTCCGCCATCAGAGACAATTTCGTAATTAATACCCAATCTAGTTAACTCGTCTGTCACCACTTTCATTGTTCGTACTTCTTGTAATCCGATTTCAGGATGTCTATGGAGATCTCTTCTTATATCAATTACATAATCCTCAATTTCTTTTGCAGCTTTTAATGCATCAAGCTCAAATTCGATTGTTTTCATTTTCTATACACCTCTTCTAATAGGTTTTTAGATTCGATATCTTGAAATTCTAAAGCGATTCTTTCAAGTGCTTCTTTTATAAGGGATCTCGGTGAAGGGATACAGATTCTTTGGAAGTCTTCACCTTCAATTCCAAACAAGTGACCATCTTCAAGTAAGACATTGGCTTTGTTATAGATACGATCATGAACCTCTTGTGCTGAAAGACCATATCCACTAAAGTCCATCCACATCACGTATGTTCCTTCAGGGATCCTAACTTTGACTGTAGGCAATTTTTCAGCTAAGTAATTTTTCACATACTCCATTGTGTCGTCAATATATTCTGTTATTTGCCCTAACCATTCTTCTCCTTCGTTGTAAACAGCTATAAGAGCTGCAATGGTAAACGGTGATGGTAATTGCATCCCCATTGTGTCGCTAAAGTTTTTTCTAATTTCTGAGTTTGAAATAATGACATTTGTACAGTGCAGACCTGCAACATTAAATGTTTTGTTGATGGCTGTGCACGTGATGATATGGTCCGTACTGTTTGCAACTTTTGCGATTGGTATAAATTTTTGGTTTTTTCTAATGAGATCCCCATGAATTTCATCAGCTATAATAATCACATTATTTTCCGCACAGATATCTGAAAGTCTTTTTAATTCCTCGTTTGATAAAATCCTTCCAGTCGGATTGTGTGGGTTACAAAGAATGAACATTGTTGTATTTTCTTCTTTTGCTTTTGCTTCAAAATCCTCAAAATCAATTGAGTAATATCCTTCAGCATCACATTTCAACGCATTATTTCGAACAACTCTCCCATTTCCCTCTATCGCAACTGTGAACGGTGGATAAACAGGACGTTGAATGATGATGCCCTCATCAGGTTTAGTGAATGCTTTTACAGCTATATTCAAGGCATGTACTGTTCCAGGGCTATATATAATCTCTTCTCTTTTGATTGTCCAATCATGTCTTTTTTTAAACCAACGCTGAATTGCTTCATAGTAAGCCTCTGGAAAAGTAGAATATCCAAAAATACGATGATCCACCGTTTTATGAAGTGCATCTATCAATGGTTGCGGTACAGGTAAATCCATATCTGCTGTAAATAGTGGAATGGTCTCGTAGTCATACCTTTCTGTATAACCCATTGTTTTAATGAAATCTTCGCCATCCCACTTTAAAGAGTACGTATTTCGACGATTAACCACTTCATCAAAATTATATTTCAATGCTTCCACTCCTCTTGATCGTGTTCAAATTTTCTATTTAATCGAGGTTTTCAAAACCCTTAAGGTAAATTTTTCTCAGTTTAACACCTTAACTGTAAAACGGTCAATAAAAATTCTGAATTTTTTAAAAATTAAACGTATTCAAAACGAATGGTTATTTAAAGATTTCCTATATGTTAAAATAAAATTAAATTTATCTTCTAATTATGGAAAGGATGCTGCATTGTGGATAAAGAGAAAGTTTTTTATGAGCTAATGGAAACGATTTACGAGACATCTCGGCTAATTAGTTCATACGAAAATATTCCAAGAAAATATGGAACAGAAGATGAATTGTATATGATAGAGGTACATACACTCAATTTAATTGGAGATCAGGTAAAAACTACTACTTCTGAAATTGCAAAAATTAAAAATTGCACAAAAAGCGCTGTTTCTCAAATGGTTGATAAACTAATTAAAAAGGATTTAGTAGTTAAATATAGAAATCCGGACAATTATCGAGAATTGAATATTGAATTAACACCAAAAGGCAAATTAGTTTATAAATATCATAAGAAGCTAGATCTAGAGGAATATAGGAATTACCTAAAAAACCTCGAGCAATTTACAGCTGAAGATTTTCAAAAGTATATTACAGTCTTAAACGTAATCAATCGTAGAACACAAAGCGTGCTTAATGACTAAAAATCAACGGTGTATTGATATCCTACTCCAGATTAAGGAATTATTTATTATTAGTTATGGGAGTAAAATTGAAAAGAATGACATCCACCAGAGACTTGGATAACACTGGTCAAAACCATAAAAAGCGCGAGAAATCAATTATAGAAACATTGATTTCTCGCGCTTTTCTGATGTAAAATTTTCAATTTTGCTTTAAAAATATACTTGTTCTATCCTTACTATTACATATAAAAAGACAATTCAAGATAACGGTAAGATACCATAAAGCAATCGGATAATAAACTCTATGATATCAAACACATCTTCTTGAATTGCCAACAAATTACAACTGTTAATTAGATTCTCCATTTGCATCTTTGGAGTAATTATACTTAGAAGGATCAACTGGAGTATAACCATTTGGCGTATAGAATCTCAATAAGTCACCATTCACGACTTTATCAGATAATTCCAATTTGTGATCCACTTCATTTTTGATAGTTTTTGCAAACTCTAATTGACTATCATCTAGTAGTAAACCCGTTTTATTATCGTAATATTTTCCATTAATTGAATAAATCGTAGGGCTGACAAAATCGCTATTTCTAAATGGTACAACTTCATCATGCTCTTTTGATAATAAGTCTGAACCAAATTGAACAAATTTTTGCGTATCAATTCCTAGTAAATGTAATAACGTTGGAAGAAGGTCTGTTTGGCCACCATAAGTATGGTTGGTTCCACCTTGCATTCCTGGAACATGGATAAATAATGGTACGCGTTGTAAATTAGCACTTTCATATGGTGTAATTTCTTTTCCAAGGACTTGTCCCATCGCTTCATTATGATTATCTGAAATACCGTAATGATCACCATAAAGAACAATCATCGTATTATCATATAAGCCTAATTCTTTTAATTGATTGAACATTTGTTTGATTGCTTCATCTGCATAACGTGCTGTTTGGAAATAACTATCTACACTTACATCTCCAGTATTAGCTTTATCAATTGATACTAAGTCTTGATTCATTTGATATGGGAAGTGGTTCCCTACCGTAATAAATTTCGTATAAAAAGGTTGTGGTAACGAACTTAAAAGACTTTTAGATTGTTCAAAGAATGGTTTATCTAACAAACCATATTCAGCCATGTTTTCTGAAGAACCCGTGTCATAATAACTAGCATCATAGAAGTGATCGAATCCAAATGATTTATAAATCTCATTTCGATTCCAGAAGCTTCCGTTATTACCATGGAATACAGCCGATGTATAACCATAATCTTTTAAAATACTAGGCGCTGCTTGGTACGTATTTTGTGCTTTTGTAATATAAGCAGATCCTTGTGGTAACCCAAACAAAGAATTTTCCAGCATAAATTCTGCATCGGAAGTTTTACCTTGACCTGTTTGATGGAAGAAATTATCAAAATACATTGTATTCTTATCTTTTGCTAATGAATTTAAAAATGGTGTAACTTCTTCACCGTTTAATTTATAGTCGATAAGAAAGTTTTGGAATGATTCTAAATGTAAATAGATGACGTTCATTCCTTTTGCTTTACCAAAATATTCTGCATTAGGTTTGGCGTAGTTAGCTTTTGTATAGTTTATCACTTCTGTAATATCACTACTATCCGCCAAAGCTCTCTGTGAAGATGCTTTTATAGTTTCTACTGAATCATAAATCGTATAGTTATAAATTCCTAAATATTTCACAATATAGTTTCTATCAAAACCTCGAGATAATAGTTGCGGACGATCAGCTTCAGCTAGTCCTAAATTTAGGAATGATACTACTAATGCACACGCAATGATTGCCATTCCTTTTTTATATCCAAAACGATTGGTTTCTTTTTGTATTTTTTTGGAGAATCGTAAGTAAAACATTACAAATACATCCACAAAGAACAAGATATCATAAGGCTTTATTAAAGAAATAACACTACTACCTAGATCTCCGAAGTTCTGCGTTTGGAAAACTGTGGGCAGTGTAATGAAATCACTAAAAAATCGGTAATAAACAACATTTGAATATAAAACAATAGACATCAGAGTGTAAATTACAACTAGTGATGTATATTTTCTCTTACCTTTAAATAAAAATGCAAATCCTAGAAATAACATTGCTGAACCTAGTGGATTTATTAGTAAAAGGAATTGTTGAAGGAATCCTTCTACGCCTAGTTTAAATTGTGTTGTTTGAGTGATGTATGTTTTAATCCATAACATTAAAACAGCTAATAAATATATCCCTAAAAAGTTGTTTAATAGGTTATCTTTTTTACTTAATAAATTTTTCATTTTTGCCCTACCTTTTACTTAATCAATTATGCCTCAGCATAATTTAAATCTAGATGTATATTAACTTAGATTTTAAGTATTTCATTTTAAAAAAAGTTTCATCACAATAGCTTTTTTCACAGCTTTTCACAGCTTTTCACAGCTTTTCACAGCTTTTCACAGCTTTTCACAGCTAATGTAGCTTACTCCCCATTTAGACTTCTGTCAAGTTGTTAAATATAATTGAAGACAGTTAGTAAGTTTAACTATTACATTCGTCTATCGATTGCAATCTTCAGATGTAAAATATAATTGTTTTACTTTACTCTTACCTGTTTTTAGTTGCGGGTCAATTGGGGCCAAGTGACCTTTAATAAAGTTTTTCAACAATAGCTATTCTAAAACACAATTTTAGTTTTAACAATTAATTTTTGTGACATGTACCTTATAATTTTGTAAGTTTTAATTAAATCTCGGCGTAAATCTTTTAGGCATAATCGAAAGTTACCAGAAACCGGACAAGTAAGAAGAAATCTATTTTAGGTTTACTGAACAAGGGGGAAAGTAATTTACAATGAAGAACTGCACCAAGATATTCAAGAGCGAGAGAAAGACGTATTTAATAGAATGACCGAGGAATAATTTGACAGTATACTTAGCTTCGTAGAAAAGTATAGTAGGCATTTGGATTTAGAAATAAAGAAACAAGGTATAGATATTTAACCGGAATAAATTCGGGATATAAAAATACAGCCCTACTCTACCGAGAAAGGCTGCAAAAACTTTAGTGTCATTTAACTTCTCTCAAGCTTTTCTTGACCAAATGACAACAGGAATCAGAATTAAGGATAAAAGCCCCCCTGCTAATGATAGTGTCGCATAACTCGCATTAGCTACTACCATTCCTGAGAGAGCACCACCAGAAGCTCCTGCTAGTGCAATTAAAACATCTATTTTCCCTTGCGTTTTTGCACGTGTGGAAGGCTCTGTCGAATCTACTATTTGAGCAGTACCACTAATTAAACCAAAGTTCCAGCCCAATCCTAGTAAAGAAAGAGCAACGATTAATAGAACCATAGAATCGCTCGGTGCGAATGCCGCTAATAAACCAGCAAATAACAAAGTTACTCCTGAAGCAATACTCATGGCAGTCCGTCCAATTTTATCTACAAGAATACCTGTTACGAGCGATGGAAGATACATAGAACCTACATGAAATCCTATAACAATTCCTACTTCCGCCAATCCATGCCCATGATGTTTCATATGTACAGGTGTCATTGTCATAATTGCAACCATCACAATTTGAGTAAGTACCATAACCGTTGCACCTACTGTAAGACCTCTTTTATTGATTGCTTTATTAAAGGATTCCGTCTTATTTTCTTGTTTATTTTTTTGTTTATGCGCTTCAATCCCTTTTGCAATCTCTAATGGATCAGGACGCAACATAATAAAAAGAACAAGCCCTGCTAAAATAAAGGCTGTAGCTGATAAAATAAAAGGCCCAGCGAGAGACGGAACACCAATGGAAGTCGCAAATTGACCCATTATTTCTACTAGATTCGGACCTGCAACAGCCCCGAATGTTGTCATAACCATTGTCGTACTGATAGCGGTTGCTCGCTGTTTATTATTGGCTAAATCTGTCCCTGCATAACGAGCTTGTAAATTTGTCGCAGTCCCTGCACCATAGATTAATAGAGAAGCGAATAATAAAATTACACTATTCATCATGGCAGCAATCACTACTCCAATTGCCCCTAGTCCACCTACAATAAACCCTGTCGATAACCCTATACGACGTCCATACCGTTGAGAAAGTTTTCCTACGATTAAAGCTGCTATTGCTGACCCTAAAGTAAATAAAGCTGATGGAACACCTGCATAGGCATCCGTTCCAAGCATTTGTTGAGCTAAAAGAGCACCAACTGTAATACCTGCTGCAAGCCCTGCTCCACCAAATATTTGGGAAAGACTAACAACAATCAACACGCGTTTATATAAGTTTTTTAGCTTTTCAGGTGAATCTATATAACTCTCAATAGAATCTTGTGATTGAACAAACACTTATTAAACACCTTCTTTCTATTTTTATCTCAATGTTTACAACATTAGTTGGCAGCACTTCGACAACTTTAGTACTACCCATTAACGCGGGAGAGAATTATTTTTAGTTTATTATTTAAAAACAATGATGATGATGTGCCCCTCTAAATACCAACCAAATTATATCCTTAATTAAGTATACTATTTACTTCTCCTTCGAACGTCAACAATAAAAATATCCGGATAGAACTTATTTCTATCCGGATACAGAAGCTAATTATTTTACCAATAACCAAGAAGCTTCCACCATAATCCTCCTACGATAGTAAAGATCAGAATGGAAACAACGGAAACTACAAATCCAACTGTCCACCATTTTTTCTGATCAATATAACCTGCACCAAAGAAGACCGGTGCTGGACCAGAACCATAATGAGTAGTGGCGCCAAATAAATTACTAAATGCCGCTAATAGTATAGCTGCTAGCATAGCTGGTGCTCCTGCTTGCAGCATAACAGATAAAAATGCTGCATACATCGCACTAATATGCGCAGTGGAACTCGCAAAGAAATAATGGGAATAGAAATAGACTAATGCTAGTATTAAAACAGCCCATATCCAACTATACCCAGATACAAGTCCACCAACTTCATTACTAAACCATGGAATTAGCCCTAGTTTGTTCATAAAAGATGCCATCATAAATAATGTGGCAAACCAGACAAGTGTATCCCATGCCCCTTCTTCCTTTTTAATATCTGCCCATGTTAACACGTTTAACAGTAAAAGCAAGGAAAGTCCTATTAGAGCTGATGTAGTGGCACTAATTCCTAAGTAGTCTCCACCTATCCATAACGACAATACAACAACAAATACTACGATCATTCGCTTTTCAGAACTTTTTAGTGGACCAAATTCATCCAGCTTCTTTTTAGCAATAACTGCTGCTTCTGGTGTTTGCTTGATTTCAGGCGGATAGATTTTATAAATAATATAAGGAACAACAATTAAAGCTGTTAACCCAGGGACAATCATAGCCATCGCCCAACCAAACCAAGTAATAGTTACTCCAGCTGTATCACTTGCTAGCTTTACAATTAAAGGATTCGCTGCCATCGCCGTCATAAACATAGCAGACGTTATTAAATTTCCTTGAAAACCAACCGTCAAGAGAAAAGCACCCATCTTACGCTCTGTCCCGTCTTCTGGTTTAGATCCGAAGGTATGAGACAATGACTGGATGATTGGAAAAATTACACCACCAGCACGAGCTGTATTACTAGGAATAGCCGGCGCTAATATTAGGTCACTCGCTAGTAAAGAGTAAGACAGACTCAAGGTTTTTTTCCCAAAAAGACGAACAAATAGATAGGCAATTCGTTCTCCTAGTCCCGTTTTAATAAATCCACGTGAAATAAAGAAGGCAATGACAATTAGCCAAATTGTTGAATTGCCAAAACCGCTTAATGTCTCTTCAATGGTTAATGTATTTGTTATTGCAATCACAGCCATAGCAATAATGGATACAGCTCCCATTGGCAACGGTTTAGTGATAAATCCTATAATTGTCGCAACAAAAATAGAAAATAGATGCCACGCCTTTTCATCTACTCCTGAAGGTACTGGACAAAACCAGATAGCCACGCCAACAGCAAGGGTAATTAAGAAAGGAACCCATTTGACTGCACTTTTTTCTTCTTTCATGATGTAAATGCTCCTTTACCCCAATGTATTTTCAAAAGTGATTTCTCCCATGATTTTATATTTCCCCATTATCCAAAAAACATAAGTATTATATATGCTTTATGTAATAGATGAAAAGAGTTTTGTTACATTTCTTAGAAAAAAATAACCTCGAGTTAGAAATATTTCTCTATTATGTAAAATTAACAATAAAAATGAACTTTTTTATAGGATATTTTTTACAATATAACAAAGAAAACATGTTTGCCACCGGGGATAACTTCCCACAAAAATCGTTCTTTGTGAGACACTAGAGGATGTAATTCGAGAAATCAAAAGTTATATGACCTATTACAATCATTATCGAGGTTAGTGGAACCTAAAAAAGATGACACCTGCACAATGCAGACTATCATCTTTCCTAGAGCTTTTTTTAAATGTTCTTTACAAAGCGTACACATTATTTTGAATAGATTCTTTCATAATTCAAGAAATATTTTATGTTCCCATCTATGTTGATCTAAAAGAATAGGATTACCATCCGGATCTTCAATTGTTAAACTTGCAGGACCCTCGCTTGTTTCATCTGCTTCAGATAAAATTTTAATTCCTTTTGCTTTAAGGTGTTTCTGAATATCTCGAATGTCTGTAAACGAATTTAGATTTTCGGCATTTTCATTCCATCCTGGATTAAAAGTCAGCATATTCTTTTCGAACATTCCTTGGAATAGACCAATTATACAGCTTTCGTTCTTCATAATTTCCGCTACGTGCTACTCGCTTTCCTGCGAGCGCGTCACAGATGAGACCCTGCATCGAAGCGGCTCATCGGACACCACCAGGAAGCGTGCAGTCTAAACGGAAATTAACCATACGTTATGGTGATGAGCCATTTTAATAGAAGGGATGGATGAAAATAGATATTAGGAAAATGCGATATTTCATAATGGTGGCAGAAGAATTAAATTTTAGTCGTGCAGCAGAACGTCTTAGGATGGCACAACCTCCCCTAAGCCAAGAAATTCGTAAATTAGAAGACGAATTAGGAGTTCAACTTTTTCATCGAACAAAAAGAATGGTTGAACTTACAGATGCTGGGAAGGTATTTTTAGAAGGATCTCAAAAAACACTGTTTCAATTAGAAAGAGCCATAAAAGAAACACAACTTGTAGCTGAAGGGAAAATAGGAACCTTAATAATCGGTTTTGTCGATTCCACAGAAATCGTTATAGAAGTTCTTAATAAATTTCGAGAACGCTTTCCTAAAATCCAACTCATATTACGTGAAATGACAACGGAACAGCAACTAAAAGCACTCTATGAAAAACAAATTCATATCGGATTTATCCGTTCTAAACAGAACAACGGGATCCTATCTTCTGAAGTTTGTTCTGAAGAATCTTTAAGATTGGTTTTACATAAAGATCACCCTTTCGCCTCATTGCCCAAAATTCCATTCCAATTGTTAATTGATGAACCATTTATTTTGTTTCCGCGTCATTTGGGTTCCAATTTTTATGATTTAATTATTAGCTACTTTCGGGATCATGGTGTAAATTTAAATGTTGTTCAAGAAGCTATTCAAATGCAAACTATTGTTAATTTAGTTGCAACAGGAATGGGAATTTCGGTCGTTCCATCGTCGGTCGAAAGTTATAAACATCCTGGAGTTATCTATAAAAAAATCCAAGAGACCACACCAAAAGTAAATCTATATGTTGTATGGAGACAAGATGAAAAATCTGCAGTATTAGATCATTTCTTAACAGTTGTTAGAGAAGTGTCTTCGATTTTACAACTTGATCATCAAGAATAAAGAGGCTAGGAAATAACTGATTAAAACCTTAAAAAGCGCAAGAAATCAATTTTAATAAACGTTGATTTCTCGCGCTTTTTTAATGTGAAATTTTAATTTTGCTATAAAAATATACTTATGTCCCAGCCTCTAGGTAGTGGAAGAATTCTAATTTAACTAAGACTACAAAGATTTTGTATATATTTCTGGTTAAATCACGTGCAAAAACTTAACCTGTTTTACTCGGATCGTACTCAACGAAACCTTCTAGAACTTTGTCAATTTGATTCATTATTTCAGGTTCTAGTTTGACACCAGAAGCTAACGCATTCTCTCTTACCTGTTCCGGGCTCGAGGCACCGATAATTGCTGAGGAAACATTCTTGTTTTGTAGTACCCAAGCTACTGCAAGTTGAGCGAGGGTAAGATCAAGCTCTTGTGCGATGGGTTTGAGATTCTGGATTGCCGTGAGCACATTGTCGTTCATCCAACGTTGTGCCAGTTTATGAAAAAATGGTTTGCCTGCAGGAGAATTAGCACGTGATTGAGTTGGTACTGGTTTTTGAGGTAGATATTTTCCAGTGAGAATACCTTGTGCAACAGGCGACCATACTACTTGTCCAAGTCCCTCACGTTGACAGGTTGGTATCACATCGGTTTCGATAACTCTCCACAACATTGAATACTGGGGTTGGCTAGCGATGAGCGGAATATTCAATTCCCGTGAAAGTGATGCACCACGAGTGATTTGTTCTGCCGTCCACTCACTTACACCGATATAAAGCACCTTACCTTGTCTTACAAGATCTGCGAAAGCTAACATCGTTTCTTCAAGAGGAGTAGTTGGGTCAAATCTGTGTGCATAATAGACATCAATATAGTCGGTCTGTAACCGTCTCAAAGATGCATGACAATTTTCTAGAATATGTTTTCGTGATAAACCTTTATCGTTTTGCCCATTACCAGTCGGATGGCACACCTTTGTACATAGTTCAATGCTCTCCCGTCGTACACCTTTTAAAGACCGGCCGAGTATTTCTTCAGCTTTAGTGTCTGAATAAACATCAGCAGTATCGAATGTTGTTATACCGACATCTAGTGCTGCTTTAACGCACTCATTTGCAGTTTCCTCATCTACTTTACCCCCGTGATTTATCCAGTTTCCGTATGCAATCTTGCTTATTGTTAATCCGCTATTGCCAAGTTTACTAAACTCCATTCCAGTACCTCCTTTTAAAAGTGATATCTTCATTATAAAGAGCAGATTTTAATACGGATAATATATAATTAATAATGAATTAATATAAAATTTATATAAGACTACAGTGCCCTTTTTGTGTATTCAGAAGTTTGCAAGGCTGTGAGTATTACCACATTGCTATCGAGCAAAGGTTTCGCACTATCCATAAAACAAAAATACGTTATTCTTTTTGTTTTCGTATTCCCAGATAAGACGAGTTGAATAATTAGCAAGTCTTAAAATATCGTTAATGGATCTCCATTTTAGGAGGAATTAGCTTGAGGAGTGTGCATGAGGATTATTTAGTAATACTAG
Organism: Lysinibacillus sp. fls2-241-R2A-57; assembly: GCF_030209535.1. Classification (NCBI taxonomy): domain Bacteria; kingdom Bacillati; phylum Bacillota; class Bacilli; order Caryophanales; family Bacillaceae; genus Lysinibacillus; species Lysinibacillus sp. fls2-241-R2A-57. The sequence goes on along the minus strand of NZ_JARVRU010000046.1, from coordinate 20,710 downwards.
TGGTTGCCGTTCTGGCGGGCAATAACGTTTCTTTTGTTATGCCCGCTCAAACCGTTCCTGTCAGAATCTGCTTACTATCAACTACTGCCTTTATTTATTTTATTTTTCTTACAAGCCAGCGCCAGCCTATCCAGAAAACTATTATCATTATTCCTACTCCAACAGACTCTGTCAGTATCCACAAAACGATAAGAATCAACAAAATAATTAACGGAAGAATCGTCAGCTTCAAATCGTCCAACTCTTTCATTCACTCACTCTTCTTTCTTGAATGATATTTTGTTCCCCAAAAGAAAGACAGATGCTTAATACAAACCGATTTCAACTATTTTATGAATTGTCCGTAGAGAAAGTTTCTTAATTCGAGAAAAAATGGTGTTCATAAAACTTCGCCTAACATAAAAAACACCAGCATTGTTAGTACAAAAAGTGCTGGTGTTTAGGTTAAAATATGATTCGTACGCATTGTATGGTCTATATAATTAATAGCATTAAATACCTAAATATAAACAAAATGATTTTATTTATCTTCATTATATTCTGAAGGTAGCATAATGGAACCTCATACTGTGTTATTTTTACTTGATGATGTTGCATAATAATTTAAAGCCTGGATTTCTTTTATAACGATTGCACCACAAATGTATGTAGACAAGCCGATTATTCTAGGCCAGGTGTGTTGATTAACCATTTTTATACATTCGAAGAGGCTGATTTCCGCTACGGGCTATTTTAACGTTCGATGGAGCAACATAATAAGTCATATGCCTCCTTCCAAAGAAGTGAATATTTTTGCATCAACAGATATTTAACCTTTGCTATATTTCAGCTGATACTTTTCCATTACTCGACTAAAGAACGAGGCTAGAATTTGCTGAAAAAGCATGCCAAACACGACAGGCATGACCGTTTTTGCTGGAAAGTATGTAGTCGCTATAACTACCCCTACCGCAATATTGCGCATGCCTCCTGTAAAAACGAACAGCGTAATAATACTTATATCCTTCCAAAGAAAATGACCTAGCACTAAACATAGTGCATACCCTGATACCGCAAGTGCAAATACAACCAAAATAACACTAACTAGTTCCCAGTTAATATTTTTAATGTACGGGGCAATTGCACTACTATTAATCATTACAATGCTAAACAAGCTAAGCTTTGAAAAGGGGGCTAATTTCCTTCCTAATGTCACCGTAATTTTGCCTTTAGTAAACTCGTTCAACGCTACGCCTATAAGAGAAGGCACAACAATCATCCATAGTAAATCTACTATCAGACTAACCGTATCAATTTCGATTGTTTGCCCCACAACAATATGTAATAAAGCAGGAATAACAACAGGAGATATGAGTGTATCGATTAAAATGATCGCAAGACATAACGCAAGATGTCCCCTACAAATACTCACCCAAATAAAGCTCGTTACCCCTGTTGGCAAAGCGACCGCTAAGACAAAGCCAATTGTTAGTAAATGATCCTGAAAGATAACGGTTGATACAAAATAAGCCCAAATTGGCATTAGTACATGTAAAAATGCAATGACTATAAAGATAACTGTTGGGTATTTTTTCAAACTTTTTATCCCTTCAACATTCATACTTAAACTACCCGCAAACGTCATAAAGGCAAACAGCCACGGTACTAAAAATAAAAGCTGATGCCCTACATTCTCTAACAGCACACCTATCACTAAGCTAAGCGGTGTCAAAATAGGCATCCATTTTTGGAGGTATTTATTTAAACTATTCAACATTGTTTGCTCCCTCTTTCATAAAAGCATCACCTATCTTTAACAATTTTTGCAATCGCCCTTTCTAGTAAAACATACTAGAAAAATTTGCAGTTTTTAACCATATCCTGCAAACTATTAACATAACTAGCTAGAAAGGATGACTAGATTAATGAAAAAATTAGTGTCCACTTTATTGCTTTCCATACTTGTTATGGCAAGTGGGTACACGGTACAAGCTGCTGGCTTTAAAGATGTGCCAGCAGATCACTATGCCTATGAAGCCATCATGTGGGCTGAGGAATATGATATCGTTAATGGCTATGCTGATGGTACATTTAAGCCCAATGCAACCATTACAGAGCAGCAATTCGCAAAATTGCTTGCTAATTTTTTTGAGCTTGAATCACCGTATGATGAGTTAAAAAAACAGACCACTGCTGCAAACTGGTCTGATGAATATTACAACCGACTTGCAAGCTATGGTGTACCATTAAACGGATATTTTGATAACAATATTCGAGCAGCTACCGTGAAGCGTGGTGTTGTGGCACAGGCAATTTCACATTTAGTTAATGGTAAAAGTGGATTAGACCAATCCATTCAGTTCTTAATTGATTATTACATTTCTACAGGACAAAACCCACAGTATGAAAATCGCAATTTGCAAAAGTTTTTTGGCGTTACAAACAGTATGACACGTGCTCAAGTCGTTACGATGCTCCACCGTATGGATGAAAGAAATTTTTATGAAATTTCAGAGGATGCACAAGCAATTCATGAAAATACTAGCAATGCATCTTTAAATACACGAGCGAAAAATGGCCAAAATCAGCTAGATAAAACAATGCAGCTCACAACACCTACTAACAGTGTTTGGGAAGGTAACTATTCGTACTATTATAAATGGGGTAAAGGCGCCACTGATTTTAATCGCCGTGATGCCATCATTTCCAATGCAACAAGTAAAAGCTTTAATATTTTCATTACTGCCAATGATGGAACAGCAGCAGGGAGTGTCGATGGGACAGCAACGATTACTTCCAGCAATAAGGCAGTGATGAACAAATCTTCAAACGGCAATCGCTGTGTACTAGAATTTGAACGTCTTAATAATGCACTAAAAATTACCGAGGTTGATTGTAGTGCAGAGCATGATGAAGGAACCAATTTTTCTGGAACTTTAAAGAAACAATAAGTTTTACACGGGTCCGACTGAAAATCTCCAAACTTATAAAGGGGCATCAAGGTGTTTGAGTTATTGCACCGTTACGATACTTTTATAAGTCACCATAATCCCCTTCCTTAGGGAAAATGGCTAAAAAGTGCGAAATGGATTAAAATATTCATTCGCACTTTTTTATGTTTCGTCAACTCTTGGTAGACTTCTATCACTGTAATCGTATCCCTAATAGTGAATCAAGCTAGTTTTTTAGCGGTGCTGCCGATTTCAATGACCAGCACCTTTTTTCTAGTCATTCGTCAGTTAGGCGATCTTAAAACTTCTTATACCACTCCATGGCAATCTCAATAAAATCAGCGAGATACGGAGATAGATGTTTATTTTTATGCCAAGCAATATCCGTAAAAATATCTGCTACATTCATTGATGTAGTCAGTTCTTTTAAACGATGGTTTTCTAACTCCTTCTCCACCACCATTTTCGGTAAGAATGAGATCCCTAAGCCTGCCATCACACATTGCTTAATGGCTTCAATACTAGCAAATTCAATCATTTGTAATGGATGGACACCTTCCTGTTGTAGCTCTATTTCCAATTGATTACGGTAGGAGCAACCACTTTCCGTTAAAAGCATCGTTTCTTTAGATAGTTCCTGTAAAGAAAATACATTTTCTCCCTCGTAACCCTCTGTTAGTGCACTTATAAAAACCAATTGCTCTTGAATAAGTCGCTCTCGCTGTAACATAGGTGTCTCCTTATAAACATCCGTAATAAATGCTACATCGAGATTGCCTGACTGTAATAATTCTTTGGCGATTTCGGTTGTGTGTACAGGCTTAAAAATGATTTTTACTTGGGGATGAGATTTTTGAAATTGTTGTAAAATAATTGGAAGACGATAGACACATTGACTTTCCTGTGCACCTATTTTTAATACCGCTTGTGCCTGTTCATTTAACACTACTTTTTTCATTTCCATATCTAAATCGAGCATTTTTTGGGCATACTGTTGTAATCGCTTGCCCCCTTCTGTAAGAGTAATGCGTTTTCCAAGCCTCTCAAAAAGGATTACTCCTAGCTCTTCTTCAAGCGATTTAATTTGTGCTGTAATACTTGACTGTGCATAACCTAATAACTGTGCTGTTTGCGTAAAGCTTAACATTTCTGAAGCTGTTAAAAACGTTTGCAGCTGTTTTATATCCATATTCTCACCTCTAAATCGTTTTTTTCGATACATCCCATCGAAACATTCATCTTTATCGATAACAAAAACAAGTTTACACTAGTTATAACCTGAAAGATAGAGGAGGATTCCTATGAAAATCACCGCTTTTATCGGTAGCTCTAGAACCGATAGTAATAGTGAACAATTAGCTGACTATGTATTAGAAGAGATTCGTCATGAAAAAATAGATTTAAAAAAATTAAAGATAGAGCCCATTCACGATTTACGCCATGATGACAATGGCTTTCAGTTTGTAGATGATGATTATGATCAAATTATTCATGCATTTTTAACAAGTGATATCGTTATTTTTGCCACACCGATTTATTGGTACAGCATGTCAGGAATTATGAAGAACATGGTGGATCGACTAAGCCACGCTATTCGTGATGAGCGCTTTCCACAGCTAAAGGAAAAATTACAGACAACGGAAGCAATTGTTCTTGCTGTCGGTGGTGATGCCCCCTATATAAAGGGCCTACCAATGATTCAACAATTTCAATATATCTTTGATTTCTTAAAGATGTCGTTCTCCTCGTATATTATTGGAGCAGCAAACAAGCCTGGTGAGATCAGTCAAGATGAACAGGCATTAGCACAGGCATCCATATTAAATAAGCAGCTAAAAGCACGCATCAATATCAAATAAGAAAACGACCTGAAAGCGGCTATGCTTTTAGGTCGTTTTTCAATGTTAGACTTCTGCCTCTATCGGAATATGTTTGAATGTTGTCACATCAAATAACCATGTATCTTTAACTTTAAGGTAGGAATAACAGTTAAATTTCAAAACAGAAAAATTATCCATTTTAATGAAAACTAATATATCCTATTCAATAAACAATTTTTGCGTAAATTTATTTTAAATCAAGCTTTGAAAGCGGCTCAATTATAAAGTTATATCTCTAATATAGTTTGTCGTTCTCAACAGTTTCCATTGTCCCTATTTTTCCTCAAAAATTTTTTAAGATAGATAGCTAATAATGGTTGGCCATCTTTTTTCATTTTAATACTGACACAATTTGGACTATTTGGTATAGTTTATTCGATAGAAAACAAACTTCAAAGGAGGTATTTTAGCTATGTCAAAAGTATTTGAATTTAAATCAAATGGCAAATTTATAGTAACAGTAGATGACTATAATGTAAAAATTCAACCAAAAGGTTTTTCAAACTTTATTAACAAGGGCGGTTCAAAAGGTGAGAAATCAATACCTATTAAATCTATAACTGCAATCCAATTCAAAGAACCTGGACTTACTACTGGATATGTTCAATTTGCTTACTCAGGTTCTAGTGAAACAAAGGGCGGTACAATGGCAGCCGTTAAAGATGAAAATACAATTACATTTGTAAAAAAAGAATTGAAACAAGCACGTGAAATGGTAGACTTGATTGAATCTAAACGTCAAACTGAATCTACTCCTTCTAAAAATTCATCAGTTAGCGCTGCAGATGAGATTTTAAAGATGAAAGAACTATTAGATGCAGGTATCTTAACTCAAGACGAATTTGACACTAAGAAAAAGCAATTGTTAGGAATCTAAGTCACTTAAAATGTAGTGAACCCGATAAGTTAGACTTTAACCAGAATGGATTTCTCCATTCTGGTTTTTCTTTTATGCGTCCAATCTTTCACAATAGCTGACTGGACTACATCCAAATTTCTCTTTATTCGCTTGAAATTGTAGTAGAAATATACTTTTCAGTCGCTTGTGTTATTTATTCAAAACTAGTATTGATAATTACGAGATGCATTTCTTGTTTCAGTAGGCGAAGAAGTTTCCATTAGCTAATTGTTTAAGCGGTTTCCTTTTCGAGACATGCATTGTAGCAGGATTTTCATGACCTAGTAGGTGTTGTAAATCTGCAAGTTCAATCCCAACATTCATTGCCAGTGTTGCGAATGGATGACGCATCACGTGTGATTATTGCGAAGGTATTACAAGCGAAATATGAGGCGCACTTCGTCTTAAAGGATGGACGAAAATTTTAAATGACAGATAACTAATTTGGTTGTCTGTCTTTTTCATATGTACTTTTAACAATTATTTCCCTACAATGGAAATACAGAGGAGGAATTTGATAAGAAAATTATTTTATGTTAGAGCCCTTTAGCATTTTCACTTGCTACATGCGGTTGGGAAAAAATTGTTCCTAAAGAAGAGCCTGTAGCAAAAAAATAGCCCCTGAATTTTTAACATCAATCATGAGAACAGTAAGTTATAGTAACCATTGATACACAATGTTGTTAAAGGTTCAATTATACATAAATTAGTAAGGAGTATCTAATAAATGGATATACGGAAGAGTATGTTGTTTTTTATATCACCACTATTATTTTTAGTTTCTTGTAGTAGTGATGATCAAGCTGTTAAAAGTGATGAGAAAACGTATATATCACCAATTCAAGAAAAGGAAATATATGAAATTAAACAACCCGCAAAGGTTAATGTTTCAAGAGGATTAATACTGAGTAATATGAACAATTCGTTAAATATAAATGAAATTGAGAAAGGGTTAATGAATTTATCAGTAAATCACTTTTCTACAAAGAAGTTTTATATGCAAGAAGGTCAATATTTAGATAAAAAGATTATTAGTCAGTGGTTAGATCGAAAATCAAAAGAAGGTTTTGGTTTAAACCCGCCTATAAAAAAGAGCACTGGAGATGTTTTAGAGGATGAAAAAAATAATCCTAAGATATTATCTCATATATTAGAACAAAATTTTATTAACAAAGAAAATGGAGAAATAGAAGGAATGTCTTTAGCCATATCCTTAAATGAATTTTATGACATTAAAGTAGCTGATGATAAAGGTTTAATTTATACTGGTCAAGTTAAAGTAGATTCTAACGATGATAATGTTAACGATGTAGAAAAATATGGTAAGGAAATAACTGAGATAATAATAAAAGATATTAGAAATAATAAAAAAATACCCAATGTTCCTATTTATGTAACTTTGTATCAAGAATCAAATAAAAATGATATAATTCCAGGAATATTTTTAGCTGAAACATTTATTCCTGAAGGAGAGTATAAAATAGATGAATGGACTGATATAAATATAAAAAATTATACATTCCCTTCAGATTCATTATACAGTTTAGACAAAGATACTTATGAAAAATTATTAATTTTTAAAGAAGATATTCAAGAAGGTTTTAAACATTTAAATCCTAAAATAATTGGTAAAATTAGATATAAAGATGGGAAATTAATCGATTTAAAAATAGACGTTAATGTGCCTTTAATAAATGATACCGAATTGATTGCTCTTTTACAGTTGGTTGGCACTAGAATAAATACTATTTTATTTGATTATGTCCCTGTTACTGTTCGTATTATAGATCAAAAAAAAGATGTTGGGATTGTCATATGGGATCCAACAGAAAAACAGATTTATGCAACTCCAATATAATTTCTCAAACTTCGCAGCGAGATAAACCAGCCCAAAACATATGCCTGTAAGTTACACTATAATGGATTCATGTTTCTTGACACTATTTTTAGGTATATAAAAAGCACCTCATTCTTTGGTATAGTGAGATGACTAGAAAACACTACCAAGCAGAAGAGGTGCTTCCATTATGGTAGAACAGAATGACCAAAATAATCAACTACCAAAAGAAATTTATCACGTCTTTCGTGAATTTGAAACATATCGATCACAAAATTCAAAAACTCATCAAAAGTCAACTTCAGCAATGGATTACCAGCCTTCCTAGTTAAATCAAGGCTCATTTACCGATTTCATTGTGCGAAGTTTGAGTTAATAAATAATGTAGCCCAATGTATAGTTTCTATTATCATCGAAAAAACGACCACATCTTAATGGTCGTTTGTAAATTCGAGCTCTTTAGGTGGTTCCCCTTTTCTATTCATCAAGCGCATACGAATTGGCTCGATTTTTAGCGTAATCATTTCATCTTGATTACCAACAAAAATACTTGTGAAAAACTCAGCTAACCTATTTTTTAATCCTTCCTCTTGAATTTCTGTTAACTTCCCTTCAATTTCAACATACGAATCACCAAAGCCTCCATTTTCGTACCCATATAAAATATGTGTATACGGGTTTTTGCGAAGCTCTTCCATTTTTCCAGAATGTTTATTTGTCACGGTGTATAATACAAAGTCTTCATTTTGGAACGTCATGTATCTAGAATAAGGTTTGCCGTTCTCAACTGTTGCCATCGTTCCAATTTTTTCTCGATTTAATACTTCTAATATTTCATCGCGTACAGAGCTCATATTATTCCATCCTTTCTTTTATCATTATATTTTGTCCTTATTTAGCTAATCTAACCGCCATTTTTTGAAAAATACGAAATGTCAATCTTCAAGGATTATCCTCAATCTATTGTTATAATAACTTTTTAGACACACGAATTTTTAGAATGAGGGTTTTAATGATGAAGCAAGCTTTTTTCACAAGATGTCTATTCTTCCTTTCAGGCATTTTGGTTTTATCTTTCGGTATAACGTTAACTATTAAAGGGCAAATTTTTGGTGTTGGTTCGTGGGATGTTTTGCATATTGGACTAACTAAAACGTTCGGGTTAACGATTGGTACTTGGTCAATTTTAATTGGTCTAGCCATTTTAGCTGTTGATATGGTAGTAACGAAGAAGTTTCCACTGCCAGGCACATTTATAGATATGTTTTTAGCAGGTATTTTTATTGATATTTTCAACTATTTACTTCCGGATATAGATGGCTTTTGGATGCAACTACTAGCTTATGTATGTGGCTTAGTATTACTTGGTTGGGGCTGTGGTATGTATATGGTGGCGAATTTAGGCATTGGTCCTCGTGATTCATTAATGCTTCTTATGGTCCATAAGTTTGGCTGGAGTGTTACACGCGCTCGTACAACGATGGAAGTATCAGTAGCTATAGTTGGTTTTTTACTTGGCGGACCTATTGGGGTTGGAACAGCTCTAATGGCCTTTGGACTTGGGCCAATTGTACAATTTGCTTTAACATACAACGAGAAATTATTTACAAAATGGACAGGCGTGAAGAGCGCTGTTATATAAAGTGAAAGTTTAATCACCAATCGGGCTTTTACAGGATAAACTCAAAGAGGCTGGGACATAACTGGCCAAAACCTAAAAAGCGCGAGAAATCAATTTAGAAACGTTGATTTTTCGCGTTTTTTGATGTTAAATTGAATGTTGCATGAAGATAGATGTCGGTATTTTTCAAAAGTTGGTTGATAAATTAAAAGCTGGTTGATAAATCGATAAAATTGGTCGATAAACAATCAAAAGTTCTCGACAAACCTCAAAACTGCAGCTAAATTAAAGATTTCTGTCGCTGCCGTTGCGCTCCGCTCCAATTTCGCTGCAGAAAAACGAGATTTTGTCCCAGCTTCTTTTTTGCCTTTTATTCGAAACACCCTTTGCCTTAATGCGTTTTATTATCCCATGGCTATTTATTGCAACAAGTATTATTTATGCTATAACTTATATTCGCTTTCGCAAAGCAATTCAGGATCTCATTCAATAGTGAATGCTAAAAAGGAACCATTTTACAGATGTAAATTGGCTCCTTTTTTTTCTTTTGCTCTAATGTGTGAGCAATCGAATCGTTTTTGTACGACTAATCGGTACAGCTGAATCGTGCTCGACGACAACAACTGTTGAAAATTTATTATAATAATGGTCATCGTGAGCCTTAGGAGATAAAATAATGAGCTTTCGTTGTAATTCGTTTACATACAAATCAAACACTTTTTCTTTACGTTCCTCATCCAATGCACTATCAAACTCATCTAGGACGATGAAGCTTGGTGAAGTATTTAAATTTTGTAGCAAGGCAAGTGCAAATAATAGTGAGCTTAATGACTCTTCTCCGCCTGACACACCTTTTCCAAGCTTACCATGTCTGGCCTTTGTGCCCACATCTTCTAAACGCCCACTATGTCCGATTTTTCGTGCTTTAATATACAACTTAAAAATTGTACGACCTTTTTTATCTTCAAAACGTTCATATTCAATTTTTCCTTCAAATTGGAATTCATCCATATATTTTGAAAATAAATTATTAATTTTAAGAACATTCATATTGATGGTCGTTTCAAGACGATTCTCATTTTCTAATGCTCGATTTCTGTGAATTTCTAAGTATTCCTGTGTTTGATCTACTGTCTCTTTTTTTAGGTTAAAATCATCTTTTACTGCAATATAATTACGCTCTGCCTCCGGATTCACCTTTTCTGCTCGTGCATTCTCAAAGTTGATACGGGCTGTGGTATTATCACTCTTTAACTTTGGAATAGTGCTATTTAATGATAGAGGTACTTCTTGCACTTCAGCAAAAATATCTGGAATAATTGTTGCCAGTTCCTCCAAACAAAGCTGTTCTTGCAAAATAGAGGCCTCCGCCACCTCAAATTCTTCTTGATATTTGAGAAGTAGTTTCTTCGTACCATATACATCATTTTCTGCATCTCTTAAATCACTCTTAAGTAACCTTATATCGCTTTCCTTCTGTCTACAAACATCATGAAGTTTGTAGCTCTCATCCTTTAATTGATTAAGTGTGCTATTCGACTCATCAATAATAGCATTCAATTCTATTAACTTTAATTTCGTTTCTGTAAGCTGTTCTTGAACTTTCTTTAAAGCTCCAAGCTGTTCATAAATGTCTAACTCGGTTTTTAGCTTTTCTAATTCAAATTGGTTGGCTATTTTTTTCTCTTGCTCGTTTTGTAGTGCTGTTGTTAGCTGGATTTCTTGTTTCTGAAGCGCTGTAAATTGTTCGTCTAGTTTTGTTTTGTACTGTACCTTATGATGCTTAAATTCAGCATCTACAACACTTGCTTCTGCCTTCTGTACATCCTTTATAATACTATTTAGCTTTTGCAAATTAATTTGGTCTTCTTTAAATTGTGTTGTCGCCGCTAATAGCTGTGATTCGAGCTGAGCTCTTAATTGGCGCATTGTGTGTAACTGCTCTGTCAGCATTTTATCATTTAAAATAACTGTATTTTTTTCTTGTGTACCTCGATAGCCGTGCTCGTCGACTAATAATTCACCTTGGATCTTTGGCGCTTGAATCTCAAAAAATTGCTGTGCCCACCATAATGCTTTTACGGCAAAATTCTGTTCTTTTTCCGATAATCCTTGTCGAATAACTAATTTTTGCACTGGTAAACTAGTTGTCAAACGTTCTGGTACAATTGAACGTAATGATACATGATATAAATCATTAAACGCTATTCTCTCTTTTGCATCGTAAAAAATGGTGTATTTAATTGAATTCAAACGATTTTCATGCTCTATTGTGGCACCTTCAGCTAACGTAACTAAATCTCGGAATGTATAAGCCGAGATGTCTCGTTGCTTGAATTGTTGTAAGCCCGCTAATTGACGAGCTGAATATATTTGATTGTTTTCACGTTGTGTAATTTCAATTGTTGTATTTTCAAGTTTCTGCTCTAAGGAAACTTTTTTCTTATAATAATCTTGAATTTGCTCTTCAAGATGTGTAATTTTTTGTTGTACTTGGTGGGCACTCGTATGCTCCGCAAGAAGTGCGATTGCTTCCTGTTCCTCTTTTTCTATTTTCTCTAGTTCCCATTTAAGGGTTAATCGATTTTCATTCAGCTCATCCTTTTGCATAACCAAATTTGTAAATTGCTGCTGTAATTGTTTATATTGCTGTTCAATTATAGCTATTTTTTTCTGTGCATCATTGAATTTTACTTTTGTTATATCTTCTGTAAAACGAAGCTGTTTACGCTGTTCTTCTGTCTGAATGAGTTGAACCTTTAATTCTTGCTCAGTCAAAATTAAGGTCTTTCGTTTCTTGGAAAACTGTTCAAGCAATGTTGATTTTGATCGCTTTTCCTCATCCATTTGCAGCTGCTTTTTATTCAGGTCTTGTAATAAAAGTTTTGCTTTTTCGATTTGTTTCTTTATTTGCCCAATTTTTCCTTCTGTATCTTGATGAATGTCTGTTTGCTTTTTTTGTTTTTCTACAAGTTCTAGCTTTTGATTGTTGTATAATTGTACAAGTGACATGGTATTAAGGATATGCGCTTTTCCTGCTTCATATAAACGAGCCTTGTTATTTTTCAAACGATCAAATTCTTCTTTTGCTATTTTCAGATTAAATTCAGCTTGCTTAACAACAGTCTTTGCAGCTACAAGCTCTTGTTCTAGCTCTTTAACACCTTCAATTGCCGTTTCCCACGATTGCTGGATTTCAGTAATATTATGCATTTCACTAAATCGACGAAAACGCTCTTCAGGCGGCATCACAGCAAATTGATTCACTTCTTGCTGATACCAAATTAAATAAAATAAATCTGAATCAATTTTATATTTAAACTGTAAATCTTCTTTATATGTTGTAAAATTACGTTGGTTCGCATCACCTGAACGATAAATATCGCTGACAGTCAATTCGTCCTCTGTTTCTCCAGTTAGGACATGATATTCCCGCTGTAATACGCCTCGATTTGCATCCTGCTCAATCATTAATCGAAATGACACAAAAGGTGCTGCGTCAATTCGTGATGGCCCTTCATTTTTAAAGGTCAGCTCCACCATCGCTCTCCATTTTTGATGGCTTGGTAAATTATTTGAACGCAAGCCCTCTAAATCGATTTTTGACGAATATAGTACCGCTCCCATACAAAATGATATCGTTGATTTTCCTGTACCATTTGGACCCGTGATTAGGATATGATCATTAGCTTGACCAAATAAAATGCGCGTTGGTTTATAGTCACGTATACCACTAAACTGCAGACGATAGGGAATCATAGTGCATCCTCCCGAATATACAGATTATAACGTTTGAAAAATTTCAATACTTCTTCTTTATTTAACTGAGTAGATTGTGCAAATTCTGCAGTTCTTCGTAAAAATGAATCTGAAAACATATGAACACCAATCGCTGTTAACGAGTAAGCTTTTTCATTTTTTGAAATTTCATTTTCTTCTACTGCACCGATTTTTTTCAGTTGGTCGATATTTTTCAGTAATTTAGCACTCGCATTTAACAGTTCATGGCCGAAATCTGTTAATATTTGCTGTAATAGTGTATATTCATGGTTTAGTACTTCCTGCTGATAAAACATATACAGTAAAATGGCAAGTGCCTCTTTGCTTAATGTCGACTTTGCATCCTTGGCGGAAACTCGCATCATAACGATCACGCGCGTTCTTTTTTCATCATAAATTACACGAAAGTAGCGATGCACCGCTGCATTTACACGTTCAATAAAAGAATAGAAAGCCTTGTCATCATTTTTTATGTTAAGTAGCTTTTCTAAATCCTTACGACGCAAACCGTAGTTGCTTCCTAGTACACTTGCAGAGGATGAAAATAATAGCTGCATGAATGCTAGCTCTTCCTCCGTCGATAAGTAGGCGCGTAAATTACTCATTGTCGCGAGTTGTGCGTTTATGTCGTTGTAATGTAAATCGTCTGTCGTCATCTTCTACCCACTCCCATCGTTTATCGAATTGTTTTGTATCTGATACTTCTTTCATATTCACCTTTTGTTTACTCGTTAAAGCTGATACAGCTAAAAGGGAGCGAATTGAGTCTGCCCATTCAGCAGAGCTTGATTCAATCATCACTTCTTCTAGTTCACTTTCACCATGTACATCCAAGTAATGTTCGATTACATCTGTATTAATAACCGCCTTCGTCATTTGCCAAGCTGCATCATCAAACAATTGTTGAACTGATTCACCTTCAACAACTGTTTCTTCAAAGTCGATTTCCTCTTCAGCCTCAATTGGATCGTTCACTTTTGGCTCGTAGGTTTCTAAATAGTGAATAGCTTCATCAATATCTTGTCCACCTATTGGAGCTGCAAATTTAATAGGTAACCAAATACCGTCCAGTTCCTCATCCTTATACTGTGCCTGCTCCATAAAACTAAATAAATCATACGCATTTGGGATATTCGAATCGATTGGTGGGTTGTACATATTTACGATAAATGTGCGTACCTTTTCAGGTGAAATCGAATCGGAGAGAGGCGTATCCTGCATCGTGACAAAACGAATATATTTCGTAAGCATTCCTAGACTAAGAGCTGTTCCCTTTGATAAAACGGCTGTCCCACGTTGTACTAATTCACTCATCACTAAGCTCTCTTCTACCGTTTGGAACTGGCTAAGTCGCTCTTGCATTTTTATTTCAAGTTCCTGCATTAGCTGATGGATAATTTCAAGCTGTGGTAAAGCATTTCGATCCGCAAAAAATTCCAATTGACGAAGTTCCAGTTTTTGAATGGCATCTTCAACATTGTGAATCATAGATGCAATTTTATTGCCTCCTGAGATTCCATTATCATCATAGGCTGCACTGAGCTCCGCATCTCGTCGCGCTTGGAAAAGCGAACGCCCAATATCATCCTGTAAATAATAGGCTAATGAATCGTTCGCAAGACGAATAAGTGCATCCATCATCCGTTTACCACGGTCTAATAATTTTATTTGACGCGTTTGCTTAGTAAGCCAGCTATTACGCGCCAAAATGTAAATTAAGTGATCAAGTTGCTTGATGGTTGGTGGTGCATCATCGATATATGTATTACGATAACGATAATACAGCATTTCTGTATCCTCAATCACATCTGTTAAGCCTAAAGATTCTTCATATAAAAGCTGAATCGTATTTAGAAACCGCAAAATTTCAAGCGGTGACTCATAAATTTGCTGGCTCCCAAGCTCGTTTAATACTCCCGCTAATGAGGCAATATCGCGCATTGATGTTTTAAGCTCAGCTGTGTTCGATTCAACATTAAAAATAGAGATTGGCGCTCGCTTTACTGTATCCATTTCATCCATTGTTCTATATCTCCTAATTGCTGCTCTTGTTCGTGTTCAGCTATTTCAAGTTCGCCAAGTAGCCACTTTTTATAGGCTTCGATATCAGAAAAAGTCTGATTATCCCTAGCAATGATTTTATATGGTGTATGAATCATTTGTACTGCATGCATAGCTATTATTAAGCCTGCAACATCAAAATCTGTCCAAACAATCACTGTTTGCGTGGTGACAAGCTGACGAATCAACGTTTTATGCGCAGACCTTATTTGACCATCTAAGCATAAAATAAAGGAATTAGTCTGCTGTAAAAAGCTCGTTTCCTTTGCCATTCGTGTAAGGATTGCTCTATTTTCGACAAGCCAAATAATGCTCGCATCTGTTTTATATGTATCCTTTAAAATGGCATCATCTGTTAATGCATGGATAACACCTTGTTGATAATGGCTAAATGTCCCCGTTAACTCACCAGAAAAAAAGACTGGTGTAATTTTCCCTAAACTAATTAATCCGCAATCGCTTGACTGTACAGAGAAGACACGTTCCAGCTCCTCGATAAATTCTTTTTGCTCACGGTCGAAAACTTTTGAGCCTCCAATCTTATCAAAAAGCGTAGCACCTATTTCTTTAAAATCAAATAGTACTCCTTCATTTGCCAATTGGAAAAAGCCGATTGAAAAATGCAAAAAACGTAATCGCTTTTCAATCGACCAATGGGACAATAATTTTGTCGTATGTGCTAATTTTTCGATCGGCATTGCTACAAACTCATTTAATTGTTGGACAGCTTGTTGAAGTTCTTTTATAGGTTGTATGTCAGCACTTTTTTGCAACTGCAATGAATAATCTTCTAACCTTTGTGTCTGCTGCTCTTTCTGCGCATCATTATAGCACTTTAAACTTGGTCCAATTCGGTAATGAATTGCTTTTGCGGTACGCCCATCTTGTGCAAAAACAATCTCTTCTATAATCCACCCTTCCTTAATCCAACTTTGAATTGTAGAATAATCTTCTGTTAGCTTTCGCTTTGCATTTTTTGTGAATTTATAATTTAATAGCCCTTGTGGTGGCACAGTTTTTATTAGTTGACCAACCTTTAAAAACGATACAATGCGGTAAGTTCGTGCAGTTTGTTTTGCTACCGTATACTGCTTAATTGTATCTGAAATATATTTTGGAGGTACTTCAAGGTGTTCACCATTTTTGACAAAATACGAAGTCAAAAATTGTTCTATCATACTATCACACCCTTTCTCTCTTCATTATACAAAACTAGAGTATTGAATGCAGTATACCTAGTTTACTTATATAAATTAAATCCAAAAAATCTGATAAACCTATCAAAAAAACTACATCATCCATTAGGCGAATCTGATGGATGATGTAGCTTTTTTCTTTTTAAGCTTCTTCTGTATTTTTTCCAGTAGCTTCGATGACTTCAGGGACTGCATCCACTGTATCTTCCTGAACATTTTCAGCGGCAGGTGGTGTGATCGTAACTAATGTATAGTCATCTTCCTGTAAAATTTCAAAGGAAAACTTTTGACGAATATCTCCTACATACAGTGATGTCCCGATTGCTACATCAGTGACATCAACCTCTATTGTTTCAGGAATTTTTGTTGGATTTACTTTTATTCGAACTTCACGATTAGGCTGTAAGAGAAATCCACCATCTGCAACTCCAATGGCATGACCGGTAACCGTTACTGGAATATCGACCTCTAGTTCCTCTGACATATTAATGGACTTGAAGTCTACATGCTTAACATTGCCCTTTAGTGCACAGCGTTGTACTTCTATTAATACTGCGTTTATTCTTTGACCGTCAACATCTAATTGAAAGACACTTTTATTTCCGAATGCCGCTAATATTTTTGCAAATATTCTCGCATCAAGCGATATCGCTGTTGGCTCCATTTGATAACCATAAACAACTCCTGGAATTGCACCATTCTGTCTGAGTTGAGTTAATGATGATTGACGCCCTTTTTCGCGTTTAATTGCAGTTAAAACAGTACTCATCGTCATTTTCCCCTTTCATGGAAACTAGTCTCATAAAAGGTTTTGCCCGTTCTATAGATTTTTATACATTTTATCAATTTCTACAAGCAAAATGCGAAGCTTCCGAAATATTTCGGCGGCTGTCTCTTCATTTAAAAAGAAACTCCAACAACAAATTTCAGGAAGATTAAAAGCCGAGACGTATTTATGCTCGGCTAATTTTAAACTATTATAATCTTCCAGCAGCACTCAATGACACCGCTAGCATTTTGGCAAACTCTCCGCGTGTAATATATTGATTTGGTGATAGATTTGCATTGTAGTCTAGAGCGCCAATTGCATACAATGTCTCCGTATGACGCAAAGTTTCCCCTTGAAGATAGTAAGTATCTTGGTAAGGTAAAGCGGCATATTCTTCTTGTACAAAATCAACAGCATCTAATGTTCGACCAAGCATTAAAATTGCCTGCTGGCGTGTTATTTTTCCATTTGAATCAAATATTTCTGGCGATTTCCCTTTAATAATCCCTAGAGAATGTAAGGCACCAACATATCCACCATACCAAGATTTTTTGGCATCAATGTCTTTGAATTGTGTAGTTTGTACTTGCTGAAAGCTGAATGCACGTGCTAGTAATGCACTAAACTGAGCGCGTGTTAAGGAATCATTAGTGCCAAAATGATCAGCTGTTCTTCCTTGAATAATCCCCCGCTGCGCTAAAGTACTAATATACGTACTGTATGCTGAATTACCTGTATCACGAAAATAATTTGGCTGTGGATTTACGAATTTTAAATCTGCATTATGATGAAGCGTTGCAACTACTCTGTCCCCTAAATCTCGATAAGCAACTGGCTCCATTACGCCTTTTTTAGCAACTTGTTTTAAAACTCCATCCTGACCATTTTTAAAAATTTCCACTTCAAGAGGCTGTCGGTTATCGACAATACTAGCTTTAACGCTAAATATATCTCCTTTTTCAGATGCATTAATTGTAGCACCATATGCAGAGTAAACCGTCATATTCGGTGTTTTCATATGTACATAATTCGTTGGCTCTTGATAGGCATATGCTTGTATGGGGGTAGCGAGTGATAAACCTAACATTCCTATTAACACTACCTTTGAAAATTTCCCCTTCATATTGCTCCTCCTTCTTTTCATCTAAAACTATCATACTAGATTTCGCTATGTAAAAATATAGTATTATTTGCACATACTCGAACACTTTAGTTCTACAAAAAACTACACTTTCAATTGTTCAGACTTACGAACAAATGAAAGTGCAGCTCAAACATGCACCTACAGAATTGTTATTTTATTATCTAATAATACATGTAACTCATGAAGCTTTTTAATTTCAAAATGCGGTTGAATATCGCTTGTATTTTCAATACTACGTATATTAAACCAGCATGTATCTATTCCGGCCTGTAATCCGCCTTTAACATCCGAAGTTAAAGAATCCCCAATAATTAGAGTTTTATCTTTATTTATATCATCGATACGTTCAAAAACATAATCGAAGAAAGCTGGCATTGGTTTTTGATAGCCTGTTTGTTCCGAGATAAAAATGCCTTTGAAAAATTGTGCTAAATTTGCATCCTCTAGTCGTTTATTTTGGGTAATTGTTTTCCCATTTGAAACAACATATAAATTATAGTTATCTGCAAGCTGTTCGATTACTTCGTAAGCACCGTCTACATAATGATGGGCCTCTTTCAAATATTTTTGAAAGATTGCTTCAAAGTACTCCCCATCTACATCTATGCCGAATTCCTTTAAAGCAATAGAAAATCGAGTGTTATGTAGTGTATTTTTAGACACCTCTCCACGTTCAAAAGCACGCCACATCGATTCATTAATCTCTTTATAACGAGCAATCATCGCTGGGGTTGCTGCAATATTTTCCTGCTTAAATAAACGATCAAGTGCTGCGTTTTCAGCTAAGTCAAAATCTAATAATGTGTCATCCACGTCAAATAATAATGTTTCATATTTAGTCATGTCATTTCCTACTTTCTTTGGTGCATTGTTACCATCTTGTTACTTCTATCATAACTCTTTTTTTAAAAAATAACAGTAAATGTACCCATCCACCTCTTTTTTAAGAAATGTCTTTTTGAAGAAAGTTGTTAAAAATATTCCTTAATTGCGTAAAAAATATGATCATCTAACCTAAAAATAGCCCTTTCGACAATTTCGTATTTGAAATTTTTAGCGAATGTGAGACAATAGAATGCTAGAAAGGAAGATGTACGAATTATGACGACCCTACAAAAAATTACGCCTGTCTTTGATCCATGGGAAGCGTACTTAGATGTTGAACAACATGGGCATATGACCTTATCTAATATTGAATTCACAACGACAAATCTTTGTAATATGCGCTGTGCACACTGCGCAGTGGGTTATACATTGCAGACTAAAGACCCTGAGGCATTACCAATCGACTTGTTAACGAAGCGTTTGGATGAAATTCCACACCTTAAAACGATCTCAATTACTGGTGGAGAACCTATGATGTCTAAGAAATCCGTTCAAAACTATGTATTGCCTTTATTGAAATATGCACATGAACGAGGCGTGCGAACACAAATCAACTCTAACCTAACTATAGAGCCGGAACGTTATTTACTGATTGCACCGTATTTAGATGTGCTACACATTTCACATAACTGGGGCACGGTTGATGAATTTGTGGAAACTGGCTTTGCGATGATGGAGCGAAAGCCAACGTATGAGCAGCGTGCTGCTTTATTCCAACGCATGATTGATAACTCAAAAATGCTAGCAGAACACGGTGTAATGGTATCGGCAGAAACGATGTTAAACAAAAAAACTTTACCATACTTAGAACATATCCATAACCAAATCATTAACGAAATGAAATGTGCACGCCATGAAGTGCATCCAATGTACCCTTCAGACTTTGCAAGTTCCCTAACGTCTTTATCACTTGAGGAAACTCGTGAAGCTATTCATCATCTACTTGATGTTCGTGATGAAAACACTTGGATGCTGTTTGGCACGCTACCTTTCTATCCATGTAGCTTGAATGCAGAAGATCAAAAGCTTTTAAAACGATTAAGAGAAGCAAAAAACGTTACGATGCGTAATGATCCAGATGGGCGATCTCGCTTGAATATCAATATCTTTACAGGTGATGTCATTGTGACAGACTTTGGCGATACACCAGCACTTGGAAATATTGTGAACGATGAACTACCTGCCATTTTTGATAAATGGATGGCAACAGATTTAGCGAAATCACTAAACTGTCATTGTCCAGCCGTAAAATGCTTAGGTCCAAACGTTCTTGTTAAAAATATGTATTATAAAGATGCACAGTTTGTTAGTGGCTCTGCTACTGTGTAAAAATGAAAAATGTCCAATGCAATAATCTATATGCATTGGACATTTTTCATACTATATTATTGTTAAATAATTATTTCGGTTGCATTGAAAATTAAAAAGCATCATGTAGCTTCAAATTTTATAAAAAAGTGAATAAATACAAGATTTATCCATACTTTATATGTGGTTATCTTGAGGTAAATTTAGACTTTTTATTCTCTCAATTTCTTCTCTCGATAAGCCTACTAAATCCATTATTTCTTCAACCGTTTCATGTCGTTTCAACAATTTTTTCACTAATTCTATTTGCTCTTGTTTACGCCCTTGTTCTAGTCCTTGCTCTAGTCCTTGCTCTAGTCCTTCTTTTATTCCCTCTGTTTTTCCTTGTTCTCTTCCCTTAT
>NZ_JARVRU010000212.1:0-2055 GCF_030209535.1 Lysinibacillus sp. fls2-241-R2A-57 | reverse complement strand
TATAAATAATTGTCCCTAAACCTGTAAGAGTAGCACCAATAATTAGAAAAAAATTTGGTCCAAATCGATCAGCTAAAATCCCCATCGGAATTTGCAAACTTGTGTAGACAAAAAATTGTATACTCGTCAATAACCCAATCGTTGATGCTGTTACATTAAAATCTTGCATCAATTGGTCTGTAATCAGTCCTGGGGCGGTTCATTGACTCGCCATTAACAAATAAGTAAATAATACAGAAACAAATACAACCCATCTATATCTGCTATTTTGTTTGTCCAATGATTTCTACCCCTATTAGCTTTTATTCGAATTACAGGTAACGTTAAAAACTTGTTTTTTAAAGTTTTATGATTCGAATTTGGTTGAAAATACTATTTGTAAATGTAGTATACTAAAATAAAACGTCTGATTATTCAGTTATCAAAATTTAGTTAAAGAAAAATGATTTAACTTGTTCAACTATTAGGCAAATCCATGTAGTTTAAACCTCTACAAGGATAAAGGTGCACGCTGAATAGAGCTGGAGGGGAATATGGTGAAAAGACAACGTTCAAACAAAATATTAATTTTATTCGAGTTGATTTTTTATGCAGTATTACCTTATGTTTTATGGAATTTTGGTAGAGAGCCTTTAGGTGATTATACAGCAATGCTGATTTCAACCATTCCTGGGATTGGTTATGCCATTTACCGCTTTATTTTAGATAAGCAATTTAACATTACGGGCTTATTAATTTTAAGCTCACTAGCACTAGGTACGACGGTTGATTTGCTATCAGGCTCAGTAGAACAAATGATTTGGAACGGTGTATATCTAAGTCTCTTTTATACATTTCTTTATATTGTTACGCTATTGATTAAGCGTCCTCTTTCTTTATATTTTGCTGTTGATTTTGCATATTTGCAAGGTTATGCACGAATGGACAGCAGAGCATTATTTTTTCAAAAAGGAATCTTTAAATGGTTTCAATTTATACAAGTTATTTTCATCATCAGAGGACTTTTTATGGCAGGATTAACAGTATACCTACTCCAAAAATACGGAATTGATGGTTATGGTGGCATGCTGATATATAAGCAGCTCGCAGGGTGGGCTTTCTCAATTTTCATTATAGGCATGTTCTTTTATATAAATGTCCCAATACGAAACTTTTTTGCTAAGCAACAAAATCAATTACAAGACAACAATAATCTAGCTCTCCAACAATCAAACGCAACTGTTGAATAAGCTTCATTTACTTCTCCTTACAGGGGGATTTAGTTTAATAAGAATAGGGCTTGTGTTTATAACTTACACAAGTCCTTTTGTTATGCT
This sequence comes from Lysinibacillus sp. fls2-241-R2A-57, assembly GCF_030209535.1. Classification (NCBI taxonomy): domain Bacteria; kingdom Bacillati; phylum Bacillota; class Bacilli; order Caryophanales; family Bacillaceae; genus Lysinibacillus; species Lysinibacillus sp. fls2-241-R2A-57. The sequence continues at coordinate 739 of NZ_JARVRU010000212.1, read as the reverse complement.
CAATTCCTCCCGTAGCTCCATTCAGGCTTTGACCAACCATTAGATAATCTTTGCAATTTGTTCTTCCTCTGCTTAACTATCAACCCTTATAGGTGTTATAGGCTTTTTGATCATAAAAAATCCTCCATTTCAACTGTATTGGAAGATAGTTGTCTGTCTATATCAATACGTAATTTAAAGGTACAAAAAAGGGATTCTACACTAATGATCGCTTTTGACATTAACAAAGTTCATTCCTCCAGAAATATTATTTTATATTGAGGAATTATTTCCAAATTACTAGAAAGAGTATACATAGAAAAATAAATACTTCACTAACCGTGTAGTTTACTTTAACAACATCCAATAAATTCATTGGATATATATGTTAAAATATAAAATATAAAGGGAATCACGAAATAATATTATTGGAACGCCGTATGCGATGAAAGTCGCACGTACGGTGTGAACAGGTGAAAAAGCTGGCGATAACTTCAAAAGCTTACCTTCTGTATGAATAAGAAGGTATTTTTTAAAGACTATCGAAATATTAAAGACGTAATGATTTAACGTTGTTTATCTAAAAATAAACGTTCCTAATTTAGTTATCATAAGGAGTGCTTAAATTGACTGTACATAGTAAATTCCCTAATTTAGAAACTGACAGATTGATTTTGCGGAATGTGGGAAATGAGGATATTGACTGTAAGCCCGTAATCAAATAACGCATATAAATAACTAGGCACCTCCGGTACGATAA
>NZ_JARVRU010000214.1:0-2179 GCF_030209535.1 Lysinibacillus sp. fls2-241-R2A-57 | reverse complement strand
GCGCAACACAGCCGAGAAGCTATGTGACGACAACAGATTCAAATCATGACGCACTGGTATATCTAATATACTGAACCACATGTTTTATGTGGAAGAACCAGATCAAGTATGTCCGCTTTCTTGACAGAAGACCAAACCTGATCACATTTGGGACTTACCCGATCACTTTTAATGGTTACCTGATTAAAAGTAAGTAAAAGAGGTAATATTTAGCGATGTCTAACAAATGAATATAATTCAAATTTAGACAATCTCTTAACAGGTGTGTTGATTAGGAAAAAATAGGTTTATTTTTGAGTGATTAAAGGATTTTTTGTTGCTCATCACCAAAAGTTGTGGATGACATTTGTTAAAATATATGCCTTGTATATTAGTTGATTGGAGTGTCAAGTTCCGCCGCTAACCAAGCGAATATCGCCGCTAAAGCATCAAGATCCGCCGCTAACCAAGCGAATATCGCCGCTAAAGCATCAAGTTCCGCCGCTAACCAAGCGAATATCGCCGCTAAAGCATCAAGTTCCGCCGCTAACCAAGCGAATATCGCCGCTAAAACATCAAGTTCCGCCGCTAACCAGGCGAATATCGCCGCTAAAACGAGGCTGGGCGACTCCTTGGGGATAGTGTCACAGATGGGGTAAAACATCACGTCCTGTGATAACGCCTTCGTGACCAACATCCTGTTGTCCCAAGCGGCTCATCGGACGCTCACTGGAAGCTTTGCTTTCGTAGCAGAGCAAAGCTTCCAGTGGGAATGCAAGATGGACGAGACCTTGCACGGAGCGAATGTTTTCAGTGCGAAAATGAAGTGTTAACGTAACGAAAATCAGCTCTTCAAATTAATTTTTTGGTAAAAAATGGTTAATTTACGTTCTTAATCTCTTAATTTATTTCTAGAAGAAGGTGGCTTAAAGTGTTTTTATACCACCTTCTTTTTCTATTGTTTTCCTAAAATTATAATAGACAGAAAATTCCTACAGATGTAGAATGAATGTAATAGGGGGTGAAATGTGGCGAAATGTTGAACGAGAATTTTGCTGCGATGTTTAAGAGAATAGTTCGTATTATTGTTCAGATTGGGATACTCAATATTTATTATTACATTGGTGAAGGTATTGTATCTTTATTACATGTACCTCTTCCAGGAAGCATAATTGGATTACTATTATTAGCACTTTCACTCATTTTTAAAATTATTAAAGTAGAATACATTCAAGATGGAGCGGGCTTTTTAATTGGTGTATTAACATTGTTTTTCATTCCTGCAACAGTAGGAGTGATTGACTATCCAGAGCTTTTGTCAACAACTGGTCTGTTGATCATTCTAGCAATTATAGCTAGCACATTAATCTCCATTTATGTTACAGGGATAGTTAGTCAAATTATCGAGAAAAAAGAGCTGGCTAAAAAAGAAACAGAAGCTATTGCTGAGGATGGAGAGGGGGAATTAACTGTTGACTGAAATTATTGTTGTTATGGGAACTATTGTGTTGTTCGTGTTATTTACAAAGCTATATCAGCGTTACCCACATCCTTTAATGATTCCACTAGTGACGACAACCATTGTCAGTATCATCATTTTATTAGCCTTCAATATCCCATATTCTACATATTTGGAGGGGGGCAAGTGGCTTCAAAAAATGCTAGGTCCAGCCGTTGTAGCGCTTGCATATCCTCTATATAATCAGCGCGCTATTATTATAAAGTATAAGTATTCTATTTTGTCAGGTATTTTTATCGCCATGATTACGGGCTTAGTGACAATATTCATTATGCTGAAATGGATTGGTGTCAATGACAGCTGGATGCTGACAGCTTTGCCTAAATCATTAACGACACCTGTTGGTATGCAGGTGAGTGAGACAATTGGCGGCATTCCACCATTAACAGCGGTGTTTGTAATGCTGGCAGGGTTTGTAGGCGCTATTATCGGACCGTTAGTCATTAAATACGGCAAAATTGACTCAGCCGTTAGTAGAGGTGTCGCGGTAGGTAGTGCTTCACATGGCGTTGGACTTGTTAAATTAAGAGAATACGGGGAACAGGAATTATCAGTAGGCTCGTTATCTATGGGCTTATCAGCAATTATTGGCGCATTTTTATGCCCGTTATTTGTCTATTTATTTATCTGACTACTCCCACAGCTAAAGCAGCGGGGTTCTTATATACTTAAGAGAAGCGT
>NZ_JARVRU010000210.1:0-2253 GCF_030209535.1 Lysinibacillus sp. fls2-241-R2A-57 | reverse complement strand
GGTATGCCGAAAAAGTGATCGGGTAGCGCCCCGAACTGCTCGGGTATGCCGAAAAGTGATCGGGTAGCGTCCCGAACCGCTCGGGTATCCAGTAGAACTGCTCAGGTAAAGTCCCATCTGTCCAGATAAGCCGAAGAACTGCGGTTAGTAGAACTGCTTAGGTAGAAATAAATCCCAAAGGAAGTCTCGAATCCAAATCACCAACCACACACAACCTTCGAAATGAAAACTTAGTATCATTGATTGAAAAAATTTTTAATAATCACTTGACGTAATTTAATTATTAATATACAGTTAGTTACATAAAGTAATTGATTACTTTTAGTAACTAATGTAAACTAGGATGTACGAAAGAAGTAACTACAAATATTTATTCTCAGAATACTGGGGAACATAATTAATGTAGTTACTTCATATTTTAACATATATCTCGAATTCGAGATATAATAACCAAATTGGAGGAATTTATAATGACAAAATGGAACATTGATTTAGGACACTCAGCAATTAACTTTCAAGTAAAACACATGATGGTATCAAAAGTAAAAGGTGTCTTTGATACTTATTCAGCAGATATTGAAGCAGCAGATCTTGCAGATTTAACAACAGCAAAAATTGGCTTTACAATTGATGCAGCTAGCATTAACACACGTAGTGAAGATCGTGATAATCACTTAAAAGCAGCTGATTTCTTCGATACTGAAAATTATCCAACAATCACGTTCAAATCAACAAACATTACAAAAAAATCAGCGGATGAATATGCGATTACAGGTGACTTAACAATTAAAGACGTCACGAAATCAGTTACATTTGATACTGAATTTAATGGTAAAGGTACAAATCCGTGGGGCCAAGAAGTTTATGGCTTTGAAGCTGAAACGACAATCAATCGTGAAGAATTTGGCTTGACTTGGAATGCAGCTTTGGAGACTGGCGGTGTTCTTGTTGGTAAAGACATTAAGATTACAGTTGAATTAGAAGTAAATCCGGCTTAATCTTGTATACTGTGCCTCGATAAATATTATCGGGCACAGTTTTTTTATTTTCTAAAACTAATTTGTAAAAATAATACAATAAATAAGTTTCTTGCATAATTTTAGTAATTACTGCATATAAATCATCATATTGTTTTTGGGGGCGATGGGATGAATGTATTAGTAACAGGTGGTTATGGTTTTATAGGCAGTGCAGTGGCAAGACGTTTCTTTAAAGAAGGTGCAAATGTTTATATTATTGATAATTTAAGCACAGGTCATTTACGCAATGTTGACTTTAAGCATAAATCTTATCTTTTGAATGTGGAAGATGAAGTTTGTGAGCATCTCTTTAAGGAAATATCATTTGATGTGGTCATCCATTGTGCAGCACAAACAAGTGTCCAAAAATCAATGCATGAGCCTGTGAAGGATGTTTTAACGAATATTGTAGGGCTTAGTCAAATGCTCTTCTTATCGTCAAAATATAAGGTACAGCATTTCGTTTTTGCCTCTTCTGCAGCTGTTTATGGTGATAGTCACTATCCACCACTAGAAGAAACAGATGTTAGTGAGCCGATTTCTATGTATGGATTAAATAAAAGTATTGGTGAAACATACTGCGAAAAATGGCAAAAAGATTATCGTTTACCAACATTAATATACAGATTTGCTAATGTATTCGGTCCAAGGCAATGTATGCATGGGGAAGCGGCAGTTATTCCAAGCATGCTAAGAAGCAGTATTGAAGGAAAGCCCTTTACGATTTATGGAGATGGAGAACAGACACGAGATTTCATTTATGTAGATGACATTGCAGATGCCATTTATGCAGGTGTACAGGCTAGATTACAAGGTATTTATAATGTATCGACTAATGAGGCATGGTCAATTCATCAAGTCATTTTATTACTACAGCATTTAAACCATCCTTTAGAAATTCAATATGCTCCTGCAAGAGAGGGAGATATTGAGCATTCGTTTTTAAATAATGAAAAGTTGGCGAAGGCAATAGGATGGAGACCAAAAACTTCTTTTGCGGAAGGTATAGAGCGTACATTGCAAACGTTACAAAATGAAAAGATAGTAGAAATTTAAACAAATTGTAAAAGTATGTCCACAGTACCTCGCTTAGTACTCAAATATGAAGATGAAGATTTTTAAGTGTAGTATTTGACGATTTACCCTACATAGAGGGGTAAATCGTCTTTTTATATTTTTACAGGCGTGTTGATTAGGAAAAAATAGGTTTATTATTGATCGATGAAAGGGTTTT
>NZ_JARVRU010000111.1:0-2277 GCF_030209535.1 Lysinibacillus sp. fls2-241-R2A-57 | reverse complement strand
AACCTCTGAGATGTTTTTGAAAAAAGTGTTCAACTTGATATTGCAATTTAGGGAATTATTTCATAGACAATTTGACATAGAAAATCAAGATAAAGCATTTCAATTGTACCGAGAAGAATATGATATAATTTCACCCGATGAAATCAAAAAATTACGTGATAAATATAATTTAAATCAACGTGAATTTTCTCAATTACTTGGATTTGGAGAAATAACAATTTCAAGATATGAACGTGGTTCTCTACCTACATTAGCACAAAACCAAATAATAAAAGATAGTACTGATCCAAATACAATGTTAAAATTATTGGAAAAAAATTCAGAAAAAATTAGTGAAACAAAATCAAACGAATTAAAAATAATCTTAGAAAATTTGTTACAAGAGAACAAATATGAAGAAAGAATAATAAGTACTATTAGAGATATTTTTCACCATGATCCAGATATATATAGTGGGAACAAATCATTTGATTTTAATAAATTTTCTAACATGGTTTGGTTTTTTTCTAAAAAAGATAGACCGTATTTAACTAAATTGAATAAATTAATGTTTTATGCAGATTATTATTTCTTTAAAAAATATAGTGAATCTATAAGTGGAGGAAAGTATATAAGGGATTATTATGGTCCAGTACCTGAGAAATTTCAAACTCTTTATGATAACGTAAAAGACATAGAAATAGTTGAAAACGAACATGGATCTTATATAAATCCTATTAGCGATAAATCCGAAAAAGAAATATTTAATGATCAAGAACTAGAGATTTTGAATTTTGTTTATAAAAAATTTAAAAACATGTATGCAAATGAAATAAAAGATTTTTCGCATGAAGAAAAATGTTGGATTGAAATATCAAATAAAAGTTTAATTCCTTACTCTTATGCTGAAGATTTAGATATGAATAGAAATATAATATAACAGGTGTGTTGATTATCCATTTTTATACACCCCAAGAGGCTGATTTCCGCTACGGGCTACTCGCTTTCCTGCGGGCGAGCGTCGAGCAGCTTCCTCCGCTACGCTCCGTGAAGGTTCTCGCCTGTCTCGCTTTCGCGCGGGAGTCGAGTAGCCCTACGCTACAATCAGTTAAAATGGAAATTTATTGGCAAAACAGTGACAAAAAAACCTTTTATCGTTCAATAATAAACCTATTTTTTCCTAATCAACACGCCTAATAATATAATTTATTAAGTCACGATATAAATATCGTGACTTTTTTTGAGTGCGCCCGGCATGCGCAACAACTTGGTGGTGAAAGTCCACTACAGACTTGGCAGTAGGAACTGTTAGCGAAAGACAAGGGTGTCCATAGTGACATGGAATCTGAAGGAAGTCGGACGCAAAATCTCGAACTGACGAACAGAAATCAGATACAAGGCTGAATTGGGACGGATGAGCTTGCTAAACAAAGTAAAGTCCAATACTGCCCGAATCCCATCCAGTAAATCTGGCAGTTACATGAGAGGAAAGTGGTTGTGATTACCCGGGAGGTCCCTTGAGGGTTATTGAATTAACAATCGCATTAGTGATAATCGGATGAATCAAGAGAAGTCAGCAGAGGTCATAGTAGCTTTCTAATAACCTTCTTCGTAACGCCAAGATTATAAAAGGATTCGGCTTTTCGACAAGCTATTTATTTCAACTTGTCTTTTGCCTCGTATTCCAGCACAAAAGCTGGTTTACCTTGCTTCAAAGTAAAAAAAAGTGACCAATATCCAGGAAATGATACGGTTTATCGTTTCCTAAACTATTCGAAATTTGCATGGCGTCGATTTCTCACTCTATTCAGTGCACATACAATTCAAAAAGTGAGTGTGCTTACCAACGCAGACCGACCAAAGGTACTCATTGTAGATGACTCCATGTATGACCGTAATCGTAGTAAAAAGGTAGAACTACTAGCGCGTTGTCGAGACCATTAATCAACTGGTAAACGTTTCTATAAAGGCTTTCGGATGCTTACATTGGGCTGGTCAGATGGTGCCACATTTATGCCAGTTGTCGGGGCAGGGTTTTCTTTATAATGTGAATCGATCAGATTTTCAATTTCTTCTAAAGTGACAATCTGATGTGATTTCAATTCATTAAACTTGTAATTTAATTCATCAACAGAATTTTAGCAGATGCACTTTCAGTATAAAGCGTAAATCACTACCGTCGCAAAAAAATTAACTGAATTTTCTGTTTTCTGTTTTTATCTTTTTAGAATAAAAACGAAGATACTTAAGCAGAGGGTAGTAAACATTCATTTTTTTACTATATCCTTTGGCGAGGGC
>NZ_JARVRU010000218.1:0-2350 GCF_030209535.1 Lysinibacillus sp. fls2-241-R2A-57 | reverse complement strand
CGGCTATTCGTTGTGCGTACCGAAAAGGTGCGCTTTTTTATATTTCGGGCTTACGCAGCAACTGTTAATCCCGGATTATTTGTAGCAATCGTTCTCTAATTTCTTGCCAATTTTTATTTAAGTCTACTGTTAAAACTTTTATCAAATATCCATTCATCTCAAATACTTGATTAATCTCCTTCGATGTTTGGGGATATAACAAAATTCCTGTCATTTGATTACACTTTTTCACATTTGAAAGGTAACCAAATAATTGATAAATATTTTCTGGATTTATTTAAAAGTAAAGCTATCTAATCTATTTTATATCCTAAAACTCTTACTATGTCTTTCCATTTCAATCTGATCTCATCTTCTAAAAATACGCTACTACCTATTTTTCTATGTATTCTTTCCTTACTTGGAAATAAACCATTCTTATGCAAACCCACCGCTGCCTTTCGAACATCCTACAAAATTCTTTCTATTATCATTGTTAAATATTCTTTATATCGTGTACTTACTTTTTACATAAATCTGGTGCATATCTTCTTACAGTCCTTAAGGCTAATTTATTTCCTTTTGTTAATTGTGTAAAACTGATAGGAATCTCACCAGTAAGACATTTTTTTAAAAACTAAAGGTAATACTGGCTGAAGGAAATAAGTACACAAAGATTACGACATATATATTGTTCATTTCATAATTTGAAATACAAGTTTGACTTCTATTCATTTGAGTAACAAATCTTCTTGTGACATGTACAATATTCAATACTTAGTTATGTCGCAAACACAGGAGCATTTAAGAAGGTATGTTCTTTCTACTATTTGTCCTGAATGTGTACTCCCTTTAGCATATAAATAATTTTGGCTCTCTTGGGATCTAGATGTTTCAATTATAAAGATATTGGTTGAGGATGATTATTTTCCGCATGTAATGCATGAATAATCTCTTTATTGATTAATTTCAGATTTTCAGGAGTTTTCATAATTTCAAACGCTACATCTCGGTATTCATTAGATGTAACATACGTGTTTGGCAATTCATTCATTGTATGTGCTACTACGGCAAGTTCACAGATTTCACATTTACAAAATGTTTGATATTCCGGTCCTTGTAGTAGAAAACGCACTAAACCACGCACAATTTCTTCTGTAACATTTACTAAAATAGGATTTGACATATTCAAACCTTCACCTCATTTTATATTTTATTGTTGTACTATTCCTGAAACGATAATAGTGTTAACAAAGCCTTGCTCAAGAATATCTAGCCAACTGGCTTCTTCTAAGTAAAATTATATAGAATTACACGAAAATCATCCTATTAAATTTTACCTACTACTAGGTACATTTTGTTAGGTATGACCTCTTAATTATCTATGTAATTACCTAAATAGAAGCGTTCCAAATGGTCCTATTTACACTTTTTAACAGTTGTTATAAAAATGTTTCATTAATTAAATTCTGTATCCCCATAATTGGAAAGTTATTTATTAAACTAGCCATCGAACCTACTAATATCTAAGGGATTAACATAGTAAATGAATTACGAATCGCAATTAAACAGGTGAACAGTAGGAGCACAGCGAAACAATAAAATATGACAAGGATTAGATACGTGAAAATGCCAATCTTCATCAGAAAAAATTTGAACATAAAACGCCCCGCAATAGTTAGATTTTGTGGTCTAACTTTTACAGGGCGTTTCATTTGGAGGATGGTTGTAATGTCACTTATTCATATATATATTTACCTATATTATCAATATCCCGCTCTGTTACAAAAGGCTGGATTTGTATGACCGGATGTGATTTTATTCTAAGCGGTATAGTAGAAATAATAAAATCTATATCATAATCTACTTCCAACTCTTTTTCTTCTGCTAAGTTAGTCGAAATAAGAGGTGGAAATTCTATTTTATTTCCAAATTGATTCTTTAATTTCGCTGAAATATATTTTTTCCAGCCTCTTCCTTCTCCTGCAATGATAAGAGTTTTTTTGGGTCTAAATTCATTAGAAATTCGAGAAGCTTCTATGTACATTACTATATTAATAATTTCTTCATCTGGTACATGATTAGTTATTTTATGCTTTCGTACCCAATCTATATATACGTCCTTAACTTTCAGAAAAGTTTTAAAGTGTTGTTTTTTCATAGAAGATGTAGTGTTTTTTTTATTACCTGGAATATAAGAAAGCAAATTTAAAATATGTACTTTCTTACTAAAGTATAGAATAATTGAATAGATAAATTCCTCATCTTTAATGAAATAATTACCAAATTTATTATCTAACATAGATATAAAATCTCTGTAAGCCCGAATTCAAAAAAATATGCGCACCTCACGGTACGCACGACAAATGGC
>NZ_JARVRU010000193.1:0-2377 GCF_030209535.1 Lysinibacillus sp. fls2-241-R2A-57 | reverse complement strand
AAAGCGACGGAAAGAACAGCCGAAGTGACGGATAGAATCGCCAAAGCGAGGGATAGAACAGCCGAAGTGACGGATGGAACAGCTAAAGTCGTGGATAGAACCGTCAAAGTCATGGATAGCCCCGCCAAAATCGTGGATAGAACCGTCAAAATGATGGATAGCCCTGCCAAAATCGTGGATAGAACAGCCGAAGTCGTGGATAGCCCCGCCAAAAACGTGGATAGCCCCGCCGAAAACGTGGATAGAACCGTCAAAATCGTGGATAGCCTGCCGAAGCGACGGAAAGAACAGCCGAAGTGACGGATAGAATCGACAAAGCGACGGAAAGAACAGCCGAAGTGACGGATAGAATCGACAAAGCGACGGAAAGAACAGCCGAAGTGACGGATAGCCCCATCAAAGCGACAGATAGCCCCGTCAAAATGACCAGACCCCTTATCGTGTTACCGTAATTTATGTTTTTCCTAAAAATACAATTGTATTTTTCAAAATAATTTATTATTATTAAAAAATAATTCATCGAAGAAAGAGACATCAGGGAAAGAGGCGTTATTGAGTGGCAAATAAAGAATTAAAAAGGGGATTAGAGGCGCGTCATATCCAGATGATTGCTCTTGGGGGTACAATTGGCGTGGGTCTATTTATGGGTTCTGCAAGCGCTATTCAGTGGACTGGGCCTTCTGTGCTTCTTGCATATGCTATCGCAGGCATATTTATTTTTTTCATTATGCGAGCTATGGGGGAAATGCTCTATATGGAGCCTAGTACAGGTTCCTTTGCAACGTTTGGCTATAAATATATACATCCATTAGCTGGTTATTTAACAGCGTGGAGTAATTGGTTCCAGTGGGTTATTGTTGGTATGTCAGAAATTATTGCAGTAGGAACATATATGCAATATTGGTATCCAGATTTACCGGCATGGATTCCAGGATTAATTGCAATGGTAATTTTAGGTGTTGCCAACTTTATTTCTGTTAAATCGTTTGGAGAATTTGAATTTTGGTTTGCCATGATTAAGATTGTCACGATTATATTAATGATTGTTGCCGGTTTTGGTCTCATTTTCTTTGGGATTGGTAATGATGGTATTGCCATCGGATTATCGAATCTATGGAATCATGGAGGCTTCTTTACTGGCGGTTGGTCAGGCTTCTTCTTCGCTTTATCATTAGTCGTTGCCGCTTATCAAGGTGTCGAGCTTATTGGAATTACAGCGGGAGAAGCGAAAAATCCTCAAAAAACTATTACGAATGCGATTCAAAGTATTATTTGGCGTATTTTAATATTTTATATAGGTGCGATCTTTGTCATTGTGACGGTTTATCCGTGGGATGAATTAGGTACAATTGGTAGCCCGTTTGTAGCCACGTTTGCAAAGGTTGGCATTACTGCTGCGGCAGGGATTATTAATTTTGTTGTCATAACAGCGGCAATGTCAGGTTGTAATAGTGGAATTTATAGTGCGGGGCGTATGCTATATACGCTTGCTATGAATGATCAAGCACCTAAATGTTTTGCAAAGCTTTCTAGTAATGGTATTCCGATATTCGGTACGGTAGGCGTGCTAATTGGTTTGATCATCGGGGTTATTTTAAGTTACATTGCACCAGGAAATTTATTTGTATATGTATACAGCGCTAGTGTATTACCAGGGATGATTCCATGGTTTGTTATATTAATAAGTCAAATACGATTTAGAAAAATAAAAGGTGAACAACTGTCAAAGCATCCATTCAAAATGCCATTTGCGCCTTTTACAAACTATATAACGATTGCCTTCTTAGTAATGGTGCTAATCGGTATGTGGTTTAATGATGATACACGAGTTTCTCTCATTGTAGGAATTATATTCTTAGTCATTGTGACAATGAGCTACTTTGTACTTGGTATCGGGAAAAATCGTCCTGTTAAAAATAAATAATCAAATAGATTTGTTAAAAGGGTGTATTTCTACTTAATGAAATACATCCTTTTTTCTTTTGTGATAAAAATTTTGCCTTGAGAACAAATACCCGCGCGAAGAAGGTGAATACCCGCGAAAGGAGAACAAATACCCGCGCAGGAGGTAAATACCCGCGCGAAGAAGGTGAATACCCGCGAAAGAAGAACAAATACCCGCGCGAAGCAGGAGAATACCCGCGGAAGAAGAACAAATACTCGCGCGAAGCAGGTGAATACCCGTGAAAGAAGAACAAATACCCGCGCGAAGAAGGTGAATACCCGCGGAAGAAGAACAAATACCCGCGCGAAGCAGGTGAATACCCGCGAAAGGAGAACAAATACCCGCGCGAAGCAGGTGAATACCCGCGGAAGGAGAACAAATCATAGCTGTCAACTTAAGAAAAGAAATGTGTATTTCTTTCAAAAAGTTGGT
>NZ_JARVRU010000168.1:0-2530 GCF_030209535.1 Lysinibacillus sp. fls2-241-R2A-57 | reverse complement strand
GAAAAACCCTTTCATCGATCAATAATAAACCTATTTTTTCCTAATCAACACGCCTTTATTTTTATTATAGTTTTTTTGAAGGGCGCCAATTTGTCTGCTGCTCTACATCTTGTTGTTCCATCCAATCAAGGAAATCTTCTGTGCATTGAATATCGTAGTCTAACACAGCTTCATAGACATAAATCGAAGGAAGTATTATAGATTTCTTTAGCAGTTCCTCTTTAATTTTCAAAATATCCTTTCGACTATCTATTGTTAGGGAATCGTTCATTAACGATATTAAATCTCTTGATAACGGTCCATTTCGTGTTTCAGAAAACAGCCACATATCAATATTCCAAATTTCTAAAGGCGTATGCTTATATTGAATTTTAAAATAGTAACCATTAAATGGTGATTCTAAATAATTTCGGTATTTTAACTCTAAAACCTTTGGATTGCTAGTTAGATCCGATAAAATCGACATGGCTTCAGTTGCATTAGGGCTGACACTAAAGGTTTCGATATCGATATCTGGATCCACTAGTAAATCATAGGCTGTAGCTCCAACAACATAAGCTTGTCCGATTTTATTCCATTTTTCTAATAACTCCAATTCGTTTAGAATCGTCAGGGCTGTTTCTTTTCGCTCTTGCGCTCTTTTTAATAGTTCCAAAATTTACACCTACCCTTAAATTAATTTCTAAATCATGTTAGAATACATTATATTTGGCAATTGTTCAATACATTATTATGCAATGAAAATAGCTTTCGTGTTCAAACAACAACTCTTAAAACAGAAAGAAGGAAGAATAGATGCGTACTTTTCATCCGTATTTTAGTGGTTTAATGAAATATTTACCTGAAGAGGAGCAGCTTCAATTACAACGTGCAATAGGAGCAACCGAGTCTCAACTTCAAGCATTGCTTAATGTGTTTCCTAACTGTCCAGAGTCACTTATTAATCTACTTAAAGATGTAAATGGAACATATTATTGTAAACATGGTGAAGAAACGATTTGTGTACTAGTGCTCGGCTCAGATCTTGGTGAATATCCGTATTATCTAAAGTCCGTAGAGCAAATTATTGCAGATTTCCGAGTAAAAGATAGTGAAAGTATTTATGAGCGTTATGAGGATTTTTTAGATTATGTGGAAGTGGATGAACGAATTAATATGCATGTACCGTTAAGAGAACGATTATGCTTTTCAGACTGTATGAACAATGGTGGTACATCCCGTTTGTATATTGATTTTAATCCGAATGAAGGTGGACAAGTAGGGCAAATAATTCGCTACGTTCATGACCCAGATAGCTATGAGGTAATTGCACCGTCCTTTGAAGCATATTTACAAAAGCTTGTTGATACGGAGTATGAATTTACAGCACTTTATGAAGAAGAGGAGATTTGATGAAATTAAAATTTTATGAGGAAAATGATGTTTACTTAATTGATCGATATACCATAACTGAAGACCAGCTTCGATATACGATGTCTCCGAAAGAGAGCATTGAACTAGTGAAACAGGACAAAAATCGTCATGCCATTCTTGTATTAGATGAAGACAAACTCGTAACCTTCTTTGTGTTGCATGAAAATGAGGGTGTCAAGCCATATTCCTCTAACGAACAGGCGATTTTAATCCGCGCCTTTTCGACAGACTATTATGAACAAGGAAAGGGCTATGCAAAAGCGGCATTACAGTTTTTGCCGGACTTTGTTTTAGAGCATTTTCCAACTATCAATGAACTTGTGTTAGGCGTTAATATACCAAACACCGCTGCACAGTCACTTTATAAAAAATGCGGGTTTGTCGATGAAGGAAGGCTGGCAACAGGGCTCAATGGTGAGATTAAAGTGATGAGTCGTTACATAAGGTGAGAGCATAATTGAAAAAATGTATCAGGAACGCTCTGCTTGATAATCAATTGCTTAATTAGGCAAAAAAAACCTGCGAAAAACAGCAAAGAACTGTCAAAATTGAACAAAGTATTGCTAACAGGAACTAGTGTTTAATGTACCTCATCGTCATATGGTGTTTACGATTCCAGAAGAGCTTCGAAATGTGTTCTTTCAGGATCGAAAATTGCAGGAGTTAAGTCAATTAGTTGCTCAAGTATTTGAATATTACCATCAAAATTGTTCTAAGAAACGTCGGCTAAAGCCTGGAATTATTACAGTCATCCATACATTTGGACGAGATTTAAAATATAATCCGCATTTGCATGTGCTTGTTACAGAGGGAGCGATGGATGCTCAGCGTGAATGGTATCCATTAGATTGAATTTCCCTACGAATATTTAAGAAAATCGTGGCAGAAGGTGGTACTAGATTCAATGAAGCGAAGACAGATGATGTGCCAGCCTATGTGATTGGTGAATTTATGGTGGACAAGAAACCAGGAGAAGCTGTGTCACTGGAGTGTCCGTATTGTTCGGGAGAAATGTTTGAAGCTTTTAAACTATATAAATTGCCTTCCGAAGACTTTGTAATGGAGCTATTTATTCCTATTTAAGATTTTGTGAATAACATAATTCGTTGTTGATGTT
>NZ_JARVRU010000166.1:0-2556 GCF_030209535.1 Lysinibacillus sp. fls2-241-R2A-57 | reverse complement strand
TTCGGGGTTCGGGACTTACACCCTATAGTTCATACGCATGCCGGGCGCACCAAAATAAAGAAAACGTCCATTTAATTTGGACGTTTTCTTTATTTGACGCTATGTTGTGGCATTATTTTCATTCCCCTGATTTAGAAGAATAACCCCACCAATAATAAGTGTGATTCCGATGGCTGAGTAAAGATTAAACACATCTCCCCATAACACGATTCCCACAATGACAGTTAAAGCTGTACCTATTCCAGACCAAACGGCATAGGCTAGGCTTAACGGTAGCGTTTTTAAACATAGCGATAATGAATAGAACGAAATGCCGTATCCAATTGCGACTGCAATCGATGGACCTAGAATTGTAAATCCTTCAGAATATTTAAGCATCGTTGTGGCAAATACTTCGCTGACAATGGATAACATTAAAAATAAATAACCGTTCATTTGCAAATTCCTCCTTAATGTCCACTACCAGCAAGGTTAAGAATAACCACACCGACAATAATTAATAGAATACCCATAAGCTTTTTAAAATTGAATAATTCCTTATAAAAGACTACACCGACTATTGCTGTGAGCGCGGTTCCTAATCCTGCCCAAATCGCATATGCCGTACCAATTGCTAAAGATTGTAATGTTAAAGATAGGAAATAAAAAGCTGTTCCATATCCAACCACTACACCGATTGTCGGTAATATTCGTTTAAATCCATTTGTTAGTTTCAACATTGAGCTTGCAAAAACTTCTGAGATAATTGCAATTAATAATAAACCAAAAGCACTCATATATGGTATTCCTTCCTTGTCATTTGCATTAATTGTTCAAAGACACCCTCTATTGCTTCAGTAGAAATCGGTGCAATATTTAACCGTTTTGAATAATACAATCCATCAATCGTTAATCGAATCAAATGGACAATAGAGACCTCTAACCCATCTTCAAACAACTCTTCTAGTAAGCATTCGTAGGCTGATGCAATCGATGCATGGTCCTGTTGCAAAATTTGAATCGCAATATTTAAGGATGCCCCTTTCGCAAGATCTTTTTGAGAAGCTAAAATAAATGCTCTCGTCAATCTCCCTGTCCCTTGCTCTTGGCTTGCTAGATGCTCATATAAATGCATAACGTCATTTAAAATCGTTTCGGCTATCGCTGTTTGAAGCGCATCCTTCGTTTTAAAATGATAGAGTAATCCGCCCTTACTAATATTCCCCCTACTTGCAATCTTATCTAAAGTCAACGTACTTACATCATTGTCCTTCAAATATTGAATCGCGGTTTGGATAATATGTAATCGCTTTAAATCAGCTTTTGATGACATTTCATAGCCTCCTTATAAAATAAAAAACCGTCTGGTCGGTCTTTTTTATTTTATAGCTCTTCACTCATATCGTCAATTATAAAAGTAAAAGTTTCGAGACCCGAACAGCATTCACTCTTCGGGTCCCTATTATTCTTCTTCATCCTCTATATATTCTAAAATATCTCCAGGTTGACAGCCCAATGCCTTACATATCGCATTTAATGTAGAAAAACGTACGGCTCTAACCTTTCCTGTTTTTAAGTTGGATAGATTGACAATCGACACATCAACCTTTTCTGCTAGCTCACTTAGCTGCATTTTTCGATCAGCAAGCATTCGATCTAACCGAATAATTATTGTCATTTCTTCACTTCCTAAGCTGTTGCATCATATTCATCTTGCAAAAACGCACCGTATCGAACTACACGTGCTATCGTCCAAATGGCTAATCCACATAATAGTAACGTCCAATTAATTCCAGTAAAATGAAAGGTTAATCCTTTTATCAATCCTGTACCTACTAACAACTCATCTAAATTAAATTGTTCAATAACAATATAGGCAATGTACGTTTGAAATGAATCTACTGTTAAGCTTAATACAACTACAGCGTAAGCAATCCACTCCATTTTTCTACTATTCGTTCCTGAAAAAATAATCCCCTTACTTAAATTACTTAATAGATTCCTTACTTGGACAACGATAAATAATAATATTCCTATGTATATTGTAGCAGTAAATAATAATTTCACGAAATTCATTTTTGTATATTGGATATCTTTCGCTACCTTATCTGCTAATTCAATTTCCATACCACCTAAATGAGCAGAAGCTGTTAAATAACCCTGTGTTAGAAAATTGTTTACTTGATTCTCGGGCACAAAAATTGCTCCAACTAAAAATACACCTATCATAGTAAGTCCAAATATCATCAAAACCATAATGATTGTAAAAACTGTACGTAACCCTTTTGTTAAAAATCGAAATTCTTTACTTTGAAGTGTTTGTTCCATTCAAGCATCCCCTCTCTTAATGTTAATTATACGTTCTATTTTATCCTTTTCAATAATTATTTAATGTTTATCATTAAAATTTCATTGTTTTAATTCGATTTATAAAGCAAACTAAATTCGGTATAATATTACAATAGAAGAAAGTTTATAACTTAGAAAGGGAGTATATATAAATTGGATTCTTTACATACATATTGATGTTAGTCTAAATAATGGACACAGAGAATTGGGAGTTTATAAAGTATAATA
>NZ_JARVRU010000107.1:0-2676 GCF_030209535.1 Lysinibacillus sp. fls2-241-R2A-57 | reverse complement strand
ACTAAAAACTTTATTGATTACGTTTTGCTTGTTCAGTTTTCAAGGTTCATTTCGTCGCCGTTTTGTTTCAGCAACTTTTTCAGTATAACATTTCTTGTTTTCGTTGTCAAATCTTTTTTTGAAAGTTTTTCAACTTCGTTTCAGAAGCGACAACTCTTTATATACTATCACTCTCGAATTCGTATGTCAACATCTTTTTAATGTTTTTCGAATTCGTTTTGTTTCTACGTCGTCTTAGCGACAATTAATAATTTATCATGATTCTAAAACATTCGCAAGTGTTTTTTTGCTATTAAATTATCTTTTTTATAAATCTTGAATTAGTAAGCTATTTTACGATTTTTCGAGTATTAAATAACTCTTATAATTTTTTAGCTACCTCTATATTTGTATTGCTATACATCTCTTTCTTATAAATCTCAACAAACTAAATTAAAGGAAATCCTTATTTCGGCTCTTCACCAAAACATCTACTTGACTAAGAGCCGTATTCAATTCATTCTACATTGCACTCGAGTCAAATCGTTTCCTTATAGTGTTGCAGGTTACGCATAAAAAAGTGACGACGTTGTAAGGCTTTAATGAGGTTATTTTTCCCTTCAACTGCCGCATTAGTGAAACGTAATTGATGGTAATTACAAACAGTCTTGCACTTTAGGATGAAAAATTATGCGCAAAGTGTCGCCTGTTCGCAGAAATATGCTTATAATTCAAGGATGGTGCGTCCTGGAATAATATCTAAAAATGTGCCATTTCGCAAGTCATGCAAACCAGTATTGTAGGTATGCCCCTTGCGAATGGCAAAATCATCAAGTCCAAGCACGAGATTTTGACAATGAGATGCCTTGTGCTGACAGGCTTGTTGAACACGTGAAGCTTCTTTCTTTTTCCAGGTTTTCACGATACGAGCTACCGTTGTCGCAGGTGTTTCCGTTACACGCGCTGTATGTGTGATAGTTGCCCCAATTGCTTGTTTTGGTAAAGTCGTTTCAAATGCCTTTGTATAGCGCTTGTTAGGTGCTACAAATTCATAATGCCAGACGAAAGCAGCTATATACGCTTTACAAGAAAGACGAATAGCAGGCAACTTTAAATAAACTCGACACCCAAAAGCATCAAGGTGACGGACTGTACGTCTATAACTAATCCCCCGACGAATCGTTTGATTAGACTTGCAAATGAGACATGATTGCTTCAATTCGATTGGCTCACATCGATGAGAATCTGTTGGTCTATTTTTTCGGTTGCAATAATTTTTAATTTTGGTAAATCCCATAAATCCTTGATAGAATGAGAGTGCATCTGTATACCTCGCTGATTTGTTTGGTGGTACTCTCAACTCTAGCGGATACAGGTGCTTTTTTGTATTCATTTTTAATCAAGAACAAATTTTGGCGTTGAGCCCTTATTCCTAATCAAAATATAGTCCTTTTTAAACAACTCTCTCAAGCTTTCTTCGACATCATTAGTTAGTCAGATGTGCACAACCACATACAAGATATATCGATTCAAACAATCTTGTAGAAGATTTCCTTAGTGATGAACACCTCGCGCTTGATACCACACATTTTGAGTCACGTGATCAGCGAAACATACTGAAAAAACATGGCCCTCTATCAAAGAAGAACACACTACTTGGCTCGCTGCACAAACTGAAATTAAAGAAAGTCAATCGACAGAATCAAACGTCAGGTAGATACTTCACTTGAAACGCTTTATAGAACGCCCAATTGAATCAAACTGGGGCATCAGAAAAAAATTGATGGCAAAAATACATTCTGTTATAGCTCCAAAGGTTATCTTGCTGTTTCAATAAAGGATCAATACATCGTGAGTCGTTTGATGCCATCGGATAATTTATCAGATAGCAAAGTAGCTATCCCTCTTTTAATAAAAGCAGAAAGTATATTGTCGAGTCACTTTATGACGCCGATTTGGATGGTTATATATTGAACCGATTTATCGCCAGGTTTATGCCCGACAAATGCGCGTAATCATTCTCTATAATGTCCGCAATAAAAGCGAGTAACTTGGATTGGAGGAGCATTTCAGACCGACATATGTACGTGAACCACAGCTACTGTTATGACAACTTCGATGAAAGTAACGAACACTAAAATTCACAAAATCATAGGAATGTGAAAGCTATCCGTTATGTGATGATCTTTGTCAGAAGGTTTTTAAAATCAATTTGACATGGATTACGAAATTTCACGTCCAGCACGTGACTCTGAACTTAGGAAACAACTGTGTAAAGAGCGAACAGCCATTGAACATGTAAACTCATACTTAAGCAATATTTTCAGTTAAACAATGCCCGTCGCAGAATAGGAAGAAAAGCTAAACTTCATTTCAACCTGGTGACGTTTATAATGACTGCAAATTAGCATTAGATCGTCTCAATACTTTATTACAAACACAAACTCAAGCAGCATAATTTTTAAAACGTAAGTCTTCTTAATAGAGCAGTCTAAGCTCTGGGAAAATATGATTTATGAAATTGATTTATTGAATAAAGAAAAACCCCGAATAGGTCCACTTTTTTAAAGTGTTCACTATTCGGGGTTCAGTTTATTTTATTCCATAAAATAAAAACAGCCAGCACACAGCTGACTGTTTCTTTGCCTAGCGACGTCCTACTCTCACAGGGGGAAGCCCCCAACTACCATCGGCGCT
>NZ_JARVRU010000174.1:0-2692 GCF_030209535.1 Lysinibacillus sp. fls2-241-R2A-57 | reverse complement strand
TTCGATAAAGGGCGATTTTGTTTCGATAAATCTTCAAAGTATTCCTATAAAACGAACGAAAATAGATTTAGCGATTCTGTTTTGGGGCTCGACACTAAATAGCAACAAGAAAAAACCTTTCATCGCTCAATAATAAACCTATTTTTTCCTAATCAACACGCAAGATTTTCTCCATTACTATTTTTTAGTAGAATCAACTAGCATCTGCTGTAAATGCTTTTTCACTTCCGGCCATTCTTGTAAAGTAATACTATACATCACAGTATGACGAGTTGTGCCATCCTTGCGCACCATATGATTGCGTAAGATCCCCTCCTTTTTTCCTCCAATACGTTCTATTGCTTTTTGAGCGCGCACGTTTTCATGGTCTGTTTTAATTTGTACACGTTGTAGATTTAACACTTCAAAACAGTATTGTAATAATAAATATTTGCAATTCGTATTTATTGTTGTACGCCAAAAAGTCGGTGTAATCCATGATGTACCTATTTCAAGCCTTTTATGATGCTCATCAATATCCATAAACCGAGTTGAACCGATGATTTGTTCAGAATGTTTATCCACAATGACAAATGGAAACTCAGTTTTTTCATGTTTTTTTGCTAATGCATTGTCCACAAAGTTATGCACATCATCCATCTTTTCAATCGTTGTGGACAAATAAGGCCAAATCTCTGGATAACTACCAGCCTCTAGTATCCCTTGGGCGTCCTCTTGACCTAATGGTTTAAGTAATACTACTTCATTTTCTAACGCTATAAAATTCATTTCGCTTCACTCCTTTTTTACTATTTAACGGTAATTTTGATATGTTGAATATAACCAATTTTCAAAAAACATGCCATACCAGGAGGTGCTATACTTTGGAGCTATCGATTTCATTTACTGGAGACGTATCAAAATACGTGCAAATTTACGACGAATTAAAACAAGCCATATTAAGAAAAAAATTGCTGGCCCATGAGCAATTACCTTCCAAACGAACACTTGCTAAAACGCTCGATGTTAGTGTTCACACGATTAAGGAGGCATATGAGCAATTGCTAGCGGAAGGCTATATCTATAGTAAGGAACGCTCAGGTTATTTCATAGCACCCTTTGAATTCGAATGGGGCCAGCAGCTGAAGCAGCATACATACGCTTCCTCAATACCAATTGTAGATAACATAAAATTTGATTTTAACAATGGACATGTGGATAAAGAGGCTTTTCCAATTTCCATTTGGCATAGGCTGTTGAAAAAGCACTTCAATGTGAATAACTTAACGACAAGCTCTTGGCAAGGAGAGGTTATATTACGGATGGAAATTGCTCGCTACGTTGAACGTTCAAGAGGAGTTGCTTGTGAAGCATCACAGGTTTTTGTTTATAGTGGTACACAAAGTCAGCTTCAAGCTCTATGTCACTTTTTGGGTCCAAAAACACATGTTGGCTTAGAGGAGCCTGGCTTTAAAAGAATACGTGCAACATTGCAACAATGTGGATTAACAACTCATGCTATTCCTGTTGATAACTCAGGGGTTACAATACCGAAAAAATCCATCCACATGTTATACACAACACCCGCACATCAGTTTCCGCTTGGCATGGTCATGCCTGTTGAACGGCGTGTAGCACTTTTGCAATGGGCAACTTCTGAGAACGCCTATATTTTTGAAGATGATTATGACTCAGAATTTCGCTATAAAGGGCTCCCTATCCCCTCTTTAGCAAAAATGGATCAGCTTCAGCGTGTTATTTATTCCGGAACATTTTCCAAAACACTTATCCCATCGCTGCGCATAAGTTATATGATTTTGCCTAAATCGTTAGTCGAAGATTTTATTCTGTTTAATCAGGAACAAAAATCTGTTGTCTCCAAAATAGATCAGCTTGCGTTAGCCGATTTTATTGCTCAAGGTCTATTTGATAAGCATTTAGCCAAAATGCGCACTATTTATCGCAAAAAGCAACAGACATTGCTAGCAGCTATTAACGCAAATTTTTCCGAGGAGTTCGAAGTAGTTGGTGAGAAATCAGGGCTACACATTGTTGTGAAGTTACCGAAAAGGCTTTCTGAACAGGATGCAATTAACCTTGCACGAGAGGTAGGAATCAAAGTCTATCCATGTTCAACCTCTTATCAGAAAAACACTAAACATGCTATGGTTCTTATAGGCTATGGTGGGCTAACCTTTGAGCAAATCAAAGAAGGTATCGCGTTGCTTGGAGCTGTTTGGCAATCATTCACTCCACATTAATGTCGAAATTTTATAAAAATAACGAAACCTTTTTTAAATTCTTCTCGTATTTTAATTAAACGCAATTATAAGGGGAATAGACAAAATGGAGAATGTCGAGCAATTAGAAAAGCATTTACAAGAAATTCAAGCATGGGAAAAAGATCAAAAGGATTTGTGGTTTTTTGATAAATTAGGTCGCATCCCATTTAAAATCTTAGATAAGATGACACCTACCTTCCTTCAAAATAAAATAGCGTTACTAGTTGATGAATTAGGGAGCTATATTCAAACAGGTGGTAAATATTTAATTAATGAACAAGCAATGATGCAGAAAATCCGTAACAATTCTTCGTTTCAAAATATTTTTGCTATATCCGATATTAGTCAACTGCCGCTAGAGAATATGATTGCTCTAACTGACTACTCCCACAGCTAAAGCAGCGGGGTTCTTATATACTTAAGAGAAGCGT